>DAOWIC010000360.1 GCA_030641085.1 Calditrichota bacterium | reverse complement strand
TATCGCCGAGCTTTCAACCCTCGTGGCCAATGTTGTGCCGCAGCGATTCGAGGCGGTGACGACGATCTACCATGGCTCGGAACAGGCGGACGCACGAGTGGTGGCGACCCTGCCGCTATATACCGTGTCATCATCGGTTGAAGTCGAACGGGGGCGATTTCTCTCCAATTTGGACAACCGCTCGTACTCGCAGGTGTGCGTTCTGGGGGCAGTGGCGAAACGGCGGCTGTTTGCTTTCGAGGATCCGATCGGGCGCGCAGTGCGCATCGGTGACCTGAATTTTACCGTTATCGGTGTCATGGCGGACAAATATATCGCCCGGGGCAAGGTGGAGGGGTTTGAATTGAAAAACCTCAACGAGGATATTTATATCCCGTTTTCGACGGCGGTCAAGAAATTCGAACGCACGCCGCAGGGCGGGGGACGGTGGGCGAGGTGGCAGCAGGATGAGGATGAACAGAAGTACAACACGCCCGAAATAGATCAATTGACGGTGACCGTGACCGACCTCAAGTATATTCCCGCTATTACAGAACTGATAGAAAAAGTGCTCAATCGGCGCCACTACGGGGTGGAGGATTTCGAGATTGTCGTCCCGGAATCGTTGCTTCGCCAGACCGAGAAGACACAGCAGATTTTCAATATCGTTATGGGGGCGATAGCCGGGATCTCGCTGCTGGTCGGTGGGATCGGCATCATGAACATCATGCTCGCCAACGTCCTGGAGCGAACCCGCGAGATCGGCGTCAGGCGCGCGGTCGGCGCCACCCGAGGGGACATCATGCGCCAATTTCTTATTGAGGCCGTGGTGATCTGTCTGGTCGGGTGCGGGATCGGCATCGTGCTGGGGCTGATACTGGCCAAAGCGATCGCGTTTTACGCCGACTGGCCGACGATAGTCTCGATTTTCTCAATCCTTCTGGCCGTGGTCGTCTCGGCCGGTGTGGGGTTGATCTTCGGCATTTATCCTGCCGGGAAAGCGGCGAGCATGGATGTTATCGATGCGCTCAGATACGAATAGACGGTTCAATCGATATTTATAATACGAGGTGGATATGAGAGTTCGTTATCGCGTCCGGGGCATTTTCCTGTTGCTCCTGCTCGCTGCGTCCGGCGGCGCCGAAAGCGTGGAACTGACCCTGGATCAGGCCATTGAGATCGCGGTCGACCGGTCGTCTCGAAGCGAAATCATCGAGGGAGACCTTGAGGTAGCCGAACAGAATTATTTCGCCGAACGGATCAATTTCTATCTCCCGGAGATTTCTGTCAATGGTTCGCTGCCGGCTTATAATGTCGCCGAATCGTTTCGCTTTTTCGGCGGCGGCGACGAAAAGAACCTGATCAAGACGACCGATCTTGACTTCAACACCAATATAAAGCTGAACCAAAGCCTGATCACCGGCGGCAACCTGACCGTTACCGGTAACATTTGGAATCGTGAGGCGGAGTACCCGCTCTCCGGTGCTGACGTCACGGAAAAGAGCAGCCAGGGTGTTTTTGATTTTGAGCTCGAGCAGCCGCTGCTGAAGCCGTCGGAGCAGAAATACGAGTTGAAAAACAAGAAAGACGATCTGGAGTTGGCGCGGCTGACGCATGTCGAGGATCTGGCGGCGCTCAAGAATGAAGTGACTGAGGCATATTTCGGGGTCCTTCAGACGGAAGTGAAAAAGCAGGTCACCCGGGCGAAGCTGGAGGCGGCGACGCTCACGCTGGGAATTGACTCGGCCAAGTTTGACGACGGTATCATTTCCGAGGAGGCGCGGTTGGAATCGACCTCGGCTAAGCTGGACGCCGAGCTGGAGCAGATCGATATCGACAACGAGAACCTGACCAAAAGCCGCGAACTGGCAATTGTCCTCGACCTTGATCCGTCAGAGGCGTTCGCGGTTGTGATTCCGGATCCGGGCGGGCACCTCGGCGATGAGACCCGGCGGGCGGTTGTCAACCGATGGGAGGCATCGGTGGGCGTCCAGAAGGGCTTATACGAATACTCCAAAGCGCAGCGTCAGGCCGACTACGCGGCCTCCGGGCATGGTCTGACGGGCAACCTGAAAGCGACCTATTCGCTCGGTCGGGGGGATGTCGAGGTAGACGGTCTGGAGCAGACCAACAACACCGACAGTTGGGGCGTTTCGCTGAATTTCAGCTACCCCATCTGGGACGGGGGATCATCCGGCGCGGCGGTCAAGGCGGCTCGCCTGACGGCCAAGAAATCGCAGTTGGAGTACGAGCGGGCGCGACGGTCGGCCCGGGCGGAGATGGTCGACCTGGTGAACCGGCTCGATATCAGCTTTCGCAAGTTGAATATCCTTACCCAGCAGATCGAGGTCACGAAAAACAAGCGGAAGATCGCCTTGTTCCGTCTCGAAGACGGGCAGATCTCACGACGAGATTTTCTCGAAACCGAGGTCGCTTATCTTGAGGCGCAGGACAAGTATCTGGATGAGCTTAAGAATTATCTTATTGACAAGATCGAGCTTCAGAGTAGATATTCCGGCTGATGTCAACCAAAGTTCTAATACGAACCCCGAATCACCTGGGCGATTGCCTGATGGCGTTGCCGATGATCAGCGAGGCCCGCGAAGCCTACCCGGGAGCGAGCATCACCGTCCTCGTGCCGGAAAATCTGGCCGAACTGTTCGAGTTTAATCCCGGTATCGACGACATCATCACGATTCCCACGTCTCACGTGCATGGTCTGCTGGCGGTAGTGAAGATCAAGGATCTGATTTCACCGGGCAAGTTCGACATCGGCTATATCCTGCCCCCCTCGTTTGGAGCGGCGGCGAGTTTCAAACTCGCAGGTGTGAAAGAGCGCGTGGGGTACATCGCCGACGGTCGGCGTTTGCTACTGACCCGCCCGCTGCCGCTGCCGACACCGCTTAACTCGGCTCATCGCAGCACGTTATATTTCGACCTGCTCCGTCGCGGCGCCGGTATTGACATGGAATATGTGAGGCCCAAGCTATTTCTCAATGATGCCGATGTCGAGCGCGGCTCCGGTCTGCTGACCGATTACGGCATCATAGAGGATGACGAATATGCGGCCGTCGCGTTTCAAGCGGTAGCCGAATCGAGGCGATGGGGAACGGCGAACTATATCGACCTGATCAAATACCTGATCGCCAATTATGGACTGAAAATCGCTCTTATCGGCACCGAGGATGACCGGCGAGTCGGTGACGAGATAGCCGAGGCGGCCGGAACTAGCGAAGTGAAAAACCTGGCCGGCAAGACCAGCATTCGGGAGGCGGCGGCGGTTATGTCGCGTGCGAGGCTGTTTGTCGGCAACGATTCCGGTCCGGCTCATCTGGCGGCAGCGGTCGGAATACCGATTGTCGTTCTTTCCGGAGCCGATGATCCGAAATCGACCTCGCCGATGGCGGCCGAAAAGCGCCTGTTCTATCTTGACGGACTGGACTGTATCAGTTGCGTCAAGAACAAGTGCCCCCTGAAAGGGGAGCAACGGATGCAGTGCATGACCGGAATCTCGCTGGATATGGTTTCGGCAGAGATTGACCGACTGTTCAGCTATTAGTTCCGGCTGTCAGCCGCGGTGTTCCTCCAAAACTGCATTTTGCCTATCACAAAAAAAAGCCCAACGGCGACAATCCTTTTCTGCGTATATGGTGGGTAATGAATCGTGAGTTTTTTCCAACTGTGGCTATCCGAAACGCAGGGCGTACCCCGTCTCGGCTGACAAAGCATGTCGATTGGTTAGTTGACCAGTTCAGTTTGCTCGACGATATGATCAGACCCGGCTTGACGGTGCTCATCAAGCCGGATCTTGATTGCAGCCGTTCGCCATTTGACGGCCAGACAACTCATCCGGAGCTTGTGGCCGTGGTCGGTCGTATGCTACGCAACCGTGGCGCCAAAGTTCTTGTGGGCGATTCGCCGATTGTGCCGCATGGCTGTATCGAGTCGGTCTGGAAACAGACCGGGATAGCCGACGTCGCTCGCAGGGAAAAGCTGAAGCTGGTTTCATTCGAGCGGGACGGGACCTCACCGGTCGCAGTCGATTCCCGCGTCTATTACATCGCCCGCCCCGTCATTGAGGCCGATCTCATAATCAACCTGCCACGTCTGAGACCGAACCAGTGGAGCTATTTCACCGGCGCTGTCTGGAACATGTTGGGCGTGATGCCCGGATTCCAGAAAGGGCTTCACTTCAAAAAGAGCTTCGGTTCCGACGGTATTGCTTCGGTTGTGGTTGACGTCTTTTCGATCGCTCAGCCGATTTTTACTATTATGGATGCATCCGGCTTCGGGCCGTTAAACGGCAACGGGAACAGGCCAAGTTTGCTGTTGGCGTCAATCGATTCGGTGGCACTCGACGCGGTGGTGGCTGATCTGGCTGGACTCGACCCGCAGATGCATTCCACAACCCGGCTGGCCTCCGAGGCAGGGCTGGGTATTGGCTGGATGGAAGCGATAAAAGTCGTGGGGCCGGATATCGGCCCAACCGGGCGGAAAGCTCTGCGCTCACAATTAGAGAGCAAGATGGCGTGGTTTTCGAGGTTGCTAATACGCTCTGTGTCGCCTCTGATCGAGATGAAGCCGCAGAGAAATGCGGATCAGTGCTCTGCCTGTCACACATGTGTTAAGAACTGTCCCACCAGTGCCTTGCGGCTGGGGAGTCACGGCGAGACTGTTTATATACCTCAGCTTTGTATATGTTGCTGGAGATGTGTAGCGAGCTGCCCTTCGAATGCGATAAGCATCCGCCAATCGCCGATGGCACAGCAATTTCTTGATCAGGGGCGCAAAAGCTGCGCCGTTTAAGATACCACTTGACATAATAGTGTCTTTTTGATACCATAATGATGGCAAAAGCTGCGCTTTCAGGGGGCTTTCTTTGTTTTCCGGCGCAGTGACTGTCACGGGTTGGCAAAGCGATTCTTATTACCATAAACGGAGGAAAAGCTGATGAAGCGCTCTAGATTTCTGACAGCAGTCGTGCTCATGCTGTTAGCGACCGTCGGCTTTATATCCTTGCCTGCGTATTCGGGCGAAAATCCCTGGGATGCTGATGGCGGTCATCAAACCGAAGTGGATACCACCTGGGTGAATCCCGATGATTTGGCGTCGTTAGGACGCCAAACCGTTTCGCCTGACTCGGACTGGTACAACGGACTGCTCGTTCAGGTTTCGTTGTTTGTCCTCGATACTTACACGGATCTTTTCGGGCCGAAGTCGGTTGTTACGCAGGTCGAAGTCTATAAGGCCAAGGTTAGGTAACAAAGGAAGTTGTTGGAGTCGAATCTGAGAATTCACTAACTGAATCAAAACCTAAAAAGAGCAGATAATGAGTCTTTCCTCACCAAAGATTTCATTTGACGACCGTCTATTAGCCATTGAGGAAGAATTCCGCCAACGGAAATTCCACGTCGCACTCAAGGAGTTGGCCAATCTAAGCGAGGCCGATTTCAAGGGTAAGGAGCATGAGCTCGGCCTTTATCTGTCATTGAGAACCGACGGCCATCTTTACGAAAGCAATTACAAGAAAGCGCTCCAGGATGGGCTGCGGGCTGCCAGATTGCTGGCAGATTTCCCTCTCAACAAGCGATATGGAAGAATCCAACTGGTGCTTTCGAAGGCTTACTCGGCTGTCGGCGATCTGAAGAACGCGGAAATGCGCGCGCGTGATGCTTTGGCGGCATATCGTCGAGCCTCGGAAAAGCTCGGGCAGATCGACTCCCTGAACGAGTTGGCGCGTGTGGCCTACTTCCGCTGTAATTATGCCGAGGCGGTCGCATTTCTCGAAGATGCTCTTTCCATGGTCACGGACAACCAGCGCAAGGTTGCCCAGTTGACCGGTAACATCGGACGAATTCGAATCAATACGGGCCAGTGGCAGCAGGCCGAAAAGGAACTGACCGAAACGCTCGAGTACGACTATCAGGCGTCGGAGGAAATTTCTCAGGCGATCAACCTGTTGTCGCTCGGCGCGCTCCAGATGCGCCAGCGCAAGTTGATTCTGGCCGGTCGCACGCTCGATAATTCGCTGGAGATTATCAGCCGACTTGGCCTTAAGAGAGAGAAAGTCATCTATCTCGAATTCGCCGGTGAACTGGCGTATGAAAAGGGCGACCTGTATAAGGCCAAAGCAATTCTGAGCAATGCCTATGAAAAGGGCATGATGATGGCTCCCGGTTCCGCTCTGGTTTCGCAGTCGGCACGACGTTTGGCCGAGGTGGAACTTGGTCTGGATAATATCGATGACGCCATGAAGTATGGTCAGAAGGGCCTCGAACTGTCGTTGAAGCTGGGTGAGAAGCTGGAGGTCGGGCTGTCGCGCCGGGTGATTGCCCAGGTGTTTGCGGCCAAGGCCGATTTCGATGAAGCGATTGAATATATCAACAGCGCGGTCGAGGTTGTGAAGGAGCTTGGCGAGCCGCTCGAAACGGCGCGTACTCTGCTGGTGGCGGCTGACATTATGATCGCCTCGGGGCAGGGCAGCAACAGCAACATTGCCCCGCTCTACGAGCAGGCATATCGCCTGTTTAAAAAGCTCAAGGTCGATTTCTGGATTGCCGAGACCGATTTCAAGGCTGGCGTTTTTGCCTGTCAGCAGGGCGATCTGTCCACCGGTTTCAAGAAACTGAGCCGGGCTGAAAAAGTTTTCGCCTCGCGTCAGGACAAGGTCCGCATGCGGGCGGTGCACAAATTTCTTCAAACGCTAACCGGACAGGCGGTGGCGCTTTCGATCTCGACGGAGAACGAATTCAAGGTGTTCGGCAACCTGATCACTCCCGCCGAACTGTCCAATCTTAAGACCAGCGGCATGGATGAAATTTTGGCGGTTCTCCTGCGTAAGACCAATGCCGATCGGGGCCTGATCTACTCGCCCGATTTTGAAAGCTCGCCGGTGAACGCCAGCTTTACTCTGTCACCGCACCAGATGAAGAAGTTTACCGATGGATTTGAGAACCTGCTGGGTGAAGAGATCACCCGGACCCGACCGACGCTTATACTGGATTGCCGTCCGGATCCGTTTGTCAACGGACTCTTCCCGGAGAGTGTTGATGTTGTCGCCAGCCTGATCGTGGTACCGTTCCGGATGAGCGACAACACAGTCAGTTATCTGTATCTGGACAAGTTGAGCCGCGACAACACGCTCAACCCGTTCAGTCAGGATGAGCTGAATTTTGCCGTCGGTTTCTCCGATGTGATCGCCTTCAAGTGGACCGAAATACAGAAGAACAAGCTGGCCGAAGACAACCTGCGGCTGAAAAACCAGCTTCGGGAAAAGGCCGCCTTCCCCAATATTATCACGCGTAACAGTCGTATGCTGGAGATGCTCTCCCAGGTGCGCCAGGTTGTGAACTCCAATATCTCGATCTCGATCGAAGGCGAAACAGGATCGGGCAAGGATGTCCTTACGCGCGCCATTCACTACAACTCCGATCGTCGTGACAAACGGCTGATCTCGGTCAACTGTGCCGCGCTGCCGGAGACCCTGCTGGAGTCGGAGCTTTTTGGCTACAAAAAGGGAACTTTCACCGGTGCCGATCGTGACAAGGACGGCCTGTTTGAAGAGGCCGACGGAGGTACGTTCTTCCTTGACGAAATCGGCGACATGCCACTCAGTATCCAGGCCAAGGTGTTGCGAGTATTGGAGGAGAAGGAGATCGTCCGGCTGGGCGAGACAGTCCCGCGCCGGGTTGATGTGCGGATCATATCGGCCACCAATCAGGACCTCAAGACTCTGATGTCGGCCGGCAGATTTCGCAGTGACCTTTACTACCGTCTTTCGGCTTTGAGTTTCCGCCTGCCGCCACTGCGCGAACGGCGCGACGATATACCGCTGCTGGTGGAACATTTCATGAAGGAGAGCAGCAAGGCTATATCGGCGGAGGTGATGAAGCAGTTGGTCGCGTACGACTGGCCGGGCAATATTCGTGAACTTGAAAACGAGGTGAAGAAACTCATCCTCCTGGCCGGGGATAACACCGAGATTACATCCGATCTCGTTTCCGGGAATATCGCCTCGAGTACAACGCCCGCGCGTGTCGACGAACAGCGGCATCAGACTGTTACGGATGAGCTCGATTTCGATGAGAGTTATACTCTCTACGATTACCTTGCGCATCACGAACGGGAGTTTATCGTTCGCGCCCTCAAGGAGAAGAGAGGAGTCAAAAAGCACGCCGCCGAGCTGCTCAGGATTCCCGAGTCAACTTTACGGTTGAAGATCAAGCAGTATAATATCGATCCCCGGAACCTCGACGCCTGTTAACGGTACTCGTTTTTTCCGCTCTTTCCATCCAAATAGAACGCGTCTTTTGGTATTTCGTCTGCTTTGCCATCTATAACACCAGTGGCGTAGTCGCCGGACCATACCCGGAAATCTTGCGTTTTGGCGCTGTCGTGGCTACATTAGGGCATGAGAAAAATCCTGTTCCACAATCATTTCGCGGCCGGGCCGCATTTCAATATGGCCTTTGACGAATGGCTTTTTGCGCGCGCCTGCGAATCTCCCGGTTCGATCATGTTGCGTTTGTACAGTTGGCGTCCGGGAGCGATCACGTTCGGCTTCAATCAAAAGGAGCAGACGGCCGTCGACTGCGAACGGCTGAACGGGACACCGCTGATTCGTCGCGTCACCGGCGGTCGGGCGCTGTACCATGATCCGTCAGAACTGACCTATGCTATCGCAGTCAATACCGAGGGGCTGGACGATGATCGCCTGAGCGGATCGGTCACGCGGGCCTCGGCCGCTGTGGCCGAAGTGCTGGTGGCGTTTCTCGGGCAACTGGGTATGGCGGCCGATTACGTCCGGACATCGGTTCGAGGTCACGCCCGCCCGGAGTATTTCCACACGACCCCCTGCTTCGATTCGCACGCCCGTAACGAAGTGGTGGTCGACCGGCGCAAAGTGATCGCGTCCGCCCAGCGTCGTGTCAAAGCTACATTTTTCCAGCATGGCTCCATCAAGATAAACGGGCTGGCGGACCATCCTGCGCTCCATCTGCCTGAAGCCCCCAACGGTAACGCATGTTCTGCGGGGCCACTGACGGAAGCCGATTTCGGACGCATGGCGGGCCTTTTTTGTGATCGGTTCATTGAGTTTTTCGGATGCGATGCGGTTGGAGAACAGCTCACGCCCGAGGCTGCCGGGCAAGTTCAAAAGCGGCTGAATTATGTTCGAAATTTCTGTTTGCGTCGGCGCGATATATTTGAACATAAGTAGAGAGTGGCGAGTCTATAGGATGGCGTAAAATGGCGCATAAGCAGCAGATAAAACAAAAATTCGCTTGACTTACCCGGCGAGCGCGGGCTATCTTCACTGCTTATACGACGTTAACGCAGATAAGTTGGGTAATGCTTGGGTTAAAGAGTTAATTTGCTTATGGTTGGGACCTTTGGGCGAAGTAACCCTCACACTTTGCCTAAGTTCTTGAATTTCAATACAAAGATAACGCGCCAAGGCTCGAGTCGGGGCTTATCGAGCCTTAGCATGGTCTGAAAAATAACTTTGTTGGGATATATCCTGGAGGATGTGAGATGCTAAGAAGTCGCATGCAGCCTTTGTTGTGGGTTGTCGTGCTATTGGCATGCGTGGCAATGGTACCGGCGAATGTCTTCTCGGCTGCGACAGGTCAGATAAAAGGACGGTTGACAGACAAGGAAACGGGAGAGCCTATTTACGGTGCGTCTGTCATGGTGGTGGGCACCAATCGCGGTTCGCTGACTGATTTTGACGGCCGTTACTTGATCAAGCAGTTGGAACCGGGAACTTACCAACTCAAGGTCAGTCACCTTGAGTACAACACGGCTACTATTACCAATGTGAAGGTTCAGTCGGATATCACCGAGGAGGCCTCTTTACAGCTTACCAAGAAGGTGTCCAAGCTTGATGTCGAGATTGTCGTAAAGGATGAGCGCGACATTCTTGACATCCACTCTACCTCCGGTGGTATCACAATGTCGAAGGAGATCATCGAGAAACAGGCGGTGGCCACTATCGACGACCTGTTGGGACAGGTGACCGGTGTTGTTACCAATAATCAGGGGGAGGTGTTCATTCGCGGCGGTCGTGCTTTTGAGGTGGCGTACATTGTTGACGGTGTGCCTCTCAACGATCCGCTCGGTGGTTTGGGGCAAGCCGGTGCGGCGTTGTCGCTGGTGTCCGGTTCGATTCAGGAGTTCACCGTTATTAAAGACGGTTTCGACCCCGAATACGGAGACGCCCTTTCGGGCATCGTGAAGATTACGACGCAGACCGGTTCCAAGGATGTTACGCGGATGAATTTCCAGTACATCACCGACGACTTCGGTAACGAGGACCTTAACGAGTTCTCCCGCAATATGGATTACGCTCGCTTTTCGTTCAGCGGTCCGGACCCGCTTTTCAAGGATAAAATCCTGCCGGCGCTGGGCATTAATTTCCTCCAGGATCGGGAGTTTACTTATTACTTCTATGCGGAAGTTGACAAGAACGACGGCATTTACAATTACTACGATTACGATACCGACGAGACACGCCGTGTTGATGGCGCTTTTAATTTGCTCGGTTTCGATATTCCCGAACGTCTCAACAACAACTACTACTGGATGACGAATCTGAAGTTGCGTCCGACTCAGAACCTGAAGATGATCTTCTCTTATAAAGATTCGAAGTCGAAGTCCATGTTATTCGGATGGGGTTATCGCTACTCTGCGGCTACCGCTCCGGTTCGTGTCGACAAGTGGAAGTCGGCATCGCTCGAGATATCGCAGTCGCTGAGCAAGAACATGAACTACGAGGCGATCATCTCTTTCAAGCAAAATGCCGTCACCCAGAAGCCGGGCGATCCGAACAACCCGGGCGAGGGGCTCGACCCTGACCAGTTCACGTTCGACTATGAGTGGGAAGACTATGAAGATCGCAACCGCAACGGAGTCTATGATGCCCCGGAGCCGATTATTAACCTCTTCCCGGACACGGCCTCGTACGGTGACAACTATACTGGAGCCGCGTATACTTTCGGCGAAGTGATTATCGACCAGAACGTTCAGGGCGCCGAAATCAGTTACTCCGATTTCCGGTTCAACGATAACGGATACATTGATTTTCTCGAGGGCGAGCCGTTTATCGATCTCAACGGCAACGGCGTCTGGGACCGCGGCGACTACCTGCATGACAAGAACGGCAACGGTGTTCTCGACGCTGGACTGGAGTCCACCATTGATCAGCACACAGTAGAGTCGTTTACCGACGGTGACTCCATCATCGGCGAGCCGTTCACGGATGTGAACGCCAACAACGTATACGACGCCGGTGTTGACATCTTTATCCGCTCGGTCGGCCCCGATAATATGGATTACAACCACGATGGCCGTTACAATGGTCCTTACGATAACTGGGAGCCGGGCATTCCTTATGTGGATCGCAACGGGAACGGCTTGTACGATCAGCCGAACTACCGCTATGATCCGGGCGAGCCGTTTGTCGACGTAAACGGTAACGGTCGCTGGGACGGCGGTGGTTCAAGCTCGTTCTACGATCCCATGACTTACGACGATGACGCCACGTGGCACGACCGCCATATCGACACCTACCGCGCCGAGATGAAGTTCTTCTGGCAGTTGGGTAATCACGAGCTTAAGGCGGGTGTTGCTATGAAGCGTGAAGACTTCGTCTATTACGAGATTGAAAAGCCTTACCTGCCATACAACGGTCGTCCCGATGGCGGGCCGTATCCGAATCGCGGAGCCTTCCGCGATATGTTCGCCTACGACCCGGTCAGCGGCACGGTATACTTCCGCGACAAACTCGAATACGGTTCCATGATTGCCAACCTCGGTTTCCGCTGGGATTTCTTCCTTCAGGACAAGTGGTCCCTGGTTGATATTGCCCGTGACGACGATCTCGGTTCGGGTCTCATTCTCGGTGATCGCCAGAAATTCTCTCCGCGTATCGGTTTCTCCTACCCGATTTCGGACAAGGCCAAGGTTCACTTCAACTACGGTCACTTTTATCAGCGTCCGAGCCTCCTGTATATGTACCGGAGGAACACGACGGCGGTTAACCTGAATACGGTAATCGGTAATTATAACCTCGACTACCAGAAGACGATTCAGTATTCGTTCGGCGTCAAGTACGCCATGAGCGAGAACTACTCGTTCGACCTTTCCGGTTATTTCAAGGATGAGTTCAACAAGGTCAATTCGGCGCAGGTCCGCGTGGGTGGTCTGACCCGGCAGCAGTATCAGAACAGTGACTATGGTCGCAGTCGCGGCTTTGAGTTCACTCTGGAGAAACGCGGCGGCGGGTATGTCAACGGTCTATTAAGTTACACTTACGCCTACGCTTACGGCAAGGCGTCGCAGACCAACGAGAACTATATGAGCGACCACGAGTTGTCGCGCGACCCTCTTTCGGAGGCGCCGCTTGACAACGATGTTCGCCACAGCCTCAAGGGCAGTATTCAGGTCTACATCCCGAGCACCGTCAAACCGCGCCTGTTCGGACTGCCGATTCCCAATGGTTGGTCGATGGACATTCAGACTTTTATCGAGAGTGGCCGGCCGTTCACGCCGTCCGCGGATTACCCGGACATCAACACCAGCACCGGTGAGGATATTCAGCGCAACTCGCTGAGGAAGCCGACGATTGTCAACTTTGATATTCGGTTCTCCAAGGACTTCAAGCTGGCCGGTCTGAACAACAGTTTCATCATCTGGGTCGAGAATATCTTCGACTATGTCAACGTGAATGAAGTTTACTCGAATACCGGCCGCGCCGACACGCAGCAGAATCCGGGCAATCTGGTAAAGGGCGGTTCGGAGTATGATGCCGATCCAACGAACTGGGATTATGGCCGGCAGATTCGTGTCGGATTCGAAGTTAACCTGTAGGCCGTGACCAATGAAGCAATTGTGTGATAATATTTATATGAGTATAGACGAGGACAATATGCGAACAACAACACGTCGGTTGTGTGCTCGACAGGCGTTTCCGCGGTCAGCAGTGGCGGTCGGAATTGCTGTCATGCTCTGCCTGACCGCCTTGTTCCTACCGGCCGAGGTGTCGGCTCAGGCCAAGGTGGGCACGACCGGAGCCCAGTTTCTCGAACTCGGGGTGTCGGCTCGTGCTATGGGAATGGCCGAGGCCTTTACGGCTGTCGCCGATGATATATCAGCCGTCTATTATAATCCCGCCGGGCTGGTTAGCCTTTATGGCAAAGAGGCCACCTTTACTTACATTACCCTGCCGGCTGATGTCGGCTACAGTTTCGGCGCTATCGGTATGCCGCTGGAATCGATCGGTGGAGTGCTCGGTATCGGTGTGTACTCGCTCTCATCCGGTGACATGATAGAGCGGACATACAAGATGGGTACTTTTGAAGGTACCGGGCGTACTTTCAGCTACCGCGATTTTGCCCTCGCGGTGTCGTACGGCCGTTATCTGACCGACCGTTTCTCAATTGGTGTATCGATGAAATACCTGGGCGAGTTTACCCATGATTATTCCGCCAGTGGTTGGGCGGCGGATGTCGGGACGAACTACGACACCGGTTTTAGAGGCTTTAAGATCGCTATGGTTATTACTAACTTCGGTCCGGATATGCGAATGATCTCCAACGATTATCCGCTGCCGATCAACTTCAAGTTTGGCGGCGCGATCAACGTCCTCGAGGGTGACAGCCACTTGCTGACTTTTGCCGCGGAGGGTGCGCACCCTGCCGATAACCTTGAGAAATACAACACCGGCCTGGAATACACTTTTCAGGAAATGTTCACCCTTCGCGTTGGCAGCCGCTTCAACTATGATGAGGATGGAGTGACGTTCGGCGGCGGAGCGAGAGTACCATTCGGTGAGGATCGGGAATTGCGTTTCGACTATGCGTTCCAGGATTTCGGCGTTCTCACAGAGGTTCACCGTTTTTCAATGTCAATCGCATTCTAAAACAAAACCGGGTATTGGATTATGGATAATAAATTGAGTAGAACAAAGACACTGAGCATGCTGGCGATTGTCGCGGCGGCCACGATGGTCTTTTCGGTGCTGTTTATGTTTGGGTGCACCGATACAATCGATGGCGATATGAATGCGAATCAGAAACCGATCGTGTATTTTGTGAATATACCCCCGGACGGTCAGCAATTCTCTCGCAATCCTGAAGTTTACTGGGTCGGTTTGGACAACGACGGCCAGATCGACTATTTTCGTTATTATGTAATTTCCGAGGATGATCTTGGCGGAGCCGATCCCCTTATCGTGGTCGCGGACGTGGATGACACACTGTGGACTTACCTCGATGTCGATCCGCTGGTTTCCGACCCGCAGACAACCAACACCATATCGCTGAAAGCCGATCTAAACGATCCGGTCAACACATATGTCCCGCAATACGTGTTCCTTCAGGCGTGTGATGATAATGGCCTGATGTCGGACATCGTTTACCGCGTATTCAATCGCAACGACAATCCGCCCGAAACGATGATTTACAGTATCTTCGCCGATACGCCCTATGTCAACTCGGTGCTGGAAGGCGGGATCATTACCGGTGTGCGCCTGCGTTGGGAAGGTACTGACCGCAAGGACTACGACGAGCAGGGGCTGGAGGCACCGCCGTTTGAGTTCGAATGGAAGCTGTTCGGACCGTATACTGACGAAGAAGCCATGCTGATCGATTCGTCTTATATCAAGATCGTATTTGTTACTGAGGACGCCCGGATATTTGGTCTCGGCGACACCTTGATCCGGTGTGACACTTTCGTCGTGGATACGTCCATTGGTGGCGTTGATACCACAATCTTTATCGATAGCTGCGATACGGTGGTCTTCGAGGATACGACGGCCAACACGCCGTTCTTTTCGCAGGAGCGGCTACTGGATATTGACTCGACTGATTTCTTCAGTTCGAAGCTGGTCACGACTTCCTCCAACGGCATCGACCCCTGGGTAATGATTACCTCGGACACGATTTATAATGTCTACCGTAACGAGGCACCGGATACGACGGTGCAGTTGAATTTTGTGTTTTGGATCAGATCGCGAGATGACGCTCTTGTGGCGGACCTGACACCGGATTTCAAAATCTTCGGTGTCATTAATCCGCAGTTTGAACGTGATGTTGCGATTATTGACTTCACCGGTATCATCAATCCGCCTTACTTTACAGTCTACAAGGCGATCGATACAGCCAAGGCGTTCTGGTACAATTCTCTAAAGACGTGGAAGCCTGACGTAGTTTTTGACACTGTCTTCTTTGACGACAGTTATCCGCCTTCGGTCGCTTTTAAGACCGGTGTCGACTACATTATGGCTGGACGCTATCCGGATGGAATACCGCTGTCATTGTTGTTGAAGCACAAAATGCTGATTCTTTACAGTGAAGATATCAGGAAATCCGGCTTCGTGGAAGGACCGAGCAAGATGGGCTTCCCGGAGATTTTGATGGCGATCGATGCCGGTATCAATGTCTGGGCCACCTGGCGCGCGCCGGTTGACGGAGAGATCGGTTTCACATCGTTCTATCCGCAAGTGCCTCTCGATTATACGCGGTATTTTGGCGTGGAGGATATGGTTTTCTCTAACTGGATTGTTTATGCCATGGGTCTCGATGTCGTGCGCCAGAGAATCGAGGACTTCATCGGGGCGTACAGTATCGACACAGACCAATGGCCAAACTTTGAAATTGACACGTCATATCTGCATAACCGGCTGCTCTGGTCCGGCCCAGCGTCCAAGACTGGCTGGGTTGACTCCATTGGTTCGTTGCCCGAGGTGAACTGGAGTTCGCGGTCCTACGGCACCGAAGTGATGTATCTGTACAAATCGCGCTTCGGAGGAGCCTCGCACCCGGTTGGTTTCATTTACACCTTCGAAGGCTCCCCGGTGGCACACCGCCTGGAGACCAGTATCTATCGCACGGTGCACTTTAACTTCACGCCGCTGGTGATTCGGTCGGATCCAGCGCAGTTGATTGTCAACAATGTCATGGAGTGGATCTATGAGCCGTGGCTGGACGAGCCCGTGTCCGCCGAGCGCTACCCGAACGCGGCGGTCAAGATATCCATTCCCGAGGCGCGGCAGCACTTCCTGGAGCGTGGGGTGCGCGATCGCGACGACGATCCCGATCGTTAGAATGTCGTTCTGAAGAATAATCCGATATCCGATAAGAAGGGCTGAGTTTCTCAGCCCTTCTTTTATTGATCGTTGAGGAGGCGGCTGAGTTGATCGAGCACTTCGTTGGCTGGGAATTTCTCTTTGGCCAGACGATAGGTTTCTCGTCCCAGTTCGATCTGCCCCGAGGAGAGATATCCGCTGACAAGATTGACGTAGGCTTCGGCCAGCGAGGAGTCGGTCTCTATCGCCCGGCGGCTGTAATCGATAGCTCGCCCGAAGTAGCCGCTAAGCCCGTAAAGAAAACCGAGCTGATAGTAGCTCTTGGCCCGTTCCATGTCCCAGTTTGATCGGCTGTTGACGAAGTTCGGCTCGAATGCTTCGTCGTCGGTCTCAATCGCGGGCGGTTGGCTGTTGGCCGCGCGAAGCAGAAGTTTTTCCGCCTGCGACTCCGCCCGTCGTTCGATCAACAGGTTGGCGGCGTCGTTGAGCAGGTACACATTGTCATCGGTGC
>DAOWIC010000091.1 GCA_030641085.1 Calditrichota bacterium | reverse complement strand
TCATTAGAATTAACAGGGTAAAGCTTTCCTTTAAAGTCCAGACTAATCAGATTTTGCAACAAACGATAATTCATCTTGAAAGGATTATTGGTAGCGCCGACAATGGCGACTCTCTCGCCGGGCGCGACCGAAAAGGAGACATCTTTGAGCACCCATTCCTCGCCCTGGTAGGCGAACCAGACATTTTCGAAGTCGAGCCTCCCGGTGACATTTTCCGGGCGGATTGGTTTTGATTTTTCCACAATCGCCGGCTCGGTATCGAGGAGATTGAAGATCCGTTCGGAGGAGGCCATCGAGGACTGGAGGATATTGTACTTTTCCGAGAGGTCGCGGATCGGGTAGAAAAATCGCTCTACGAGATAGATAAACAGGACCAGTTCGCCGAAGGTGAGTTCCTGGGTTTCAATCATGATACCGCCGTAGTACAACAGCAATCCAAGCGAAAAGGCGCTGATTATTTCCACGGTCGGGTAGAAGATGGCGTAATAGAGCACCGAGCGGAAATGCGCTCCGCGCAGGTCGCGATTGATCTCGCCAAACTTCTCGTGAGTGGTCTCCTCCTGCGCGAAAAGCTGCACCACGCTCATGCCGGTGATATGCTCCTGCACGAAGGAGTTGATGCGCGCCAGAGTCAGCCGTACCGTGCGATAGGCGGCGCGCGCTCTAGCTCTAAAGCTAAAGGTCACCAAGAGCAGCAGCGGCAACGACACGAATGTCACCAGCGACAGCTTCCAATTGACGTATACCAACGCCGATACAAACAGCACCAACATCAGGATATCGCCGATGATGTTCACCACGCCGGACGAAAACAATTCGTTGAGGGTATTGACATCGTTGGTAACGCGGGTGACCATGCGACCGACCGGGTTTTTGTCGAAGAAGCCCAAGTGCAGCCGCTGCAGCTTATTGAACACCTTCATCCGGACATCATGCTGCACTTTCTGGCCGAGGAGCATTGTGAGATAGATCTGGCCGTAGGAGGAAAAGGTCATGAGGACCACGATACCAAGATAGGCCAGCGCTACCAAACCGAAACCCTCCGCCACCCCGGGCACTATATGATCATCGATTGCCCAGCGGGTGATAAAGGCCAGCGAAGTCTGGAAGCCGGCGTTGAGCAACAGCATCGCCACGGCCGCCACCACCATGGGGCGATAGGGTCGGACATAACCCATCAGGCGCTTCATGAGCCGAGCGTCGTATGCCTTGCCCAGCGTCTCTTCTTCGTGGTAGTTGTTACCCGCGCTCATAAGCTTTCCAGTTCCATTTCCAAAAGCTGCGACCGGTATAATTCGGCGTAACGTCCATCCTCACGCATCAGTTCATCATGCGTGCCCTGTTCGACAATCCTGCTGTCGTGAAGGTACAGAATTTGGTCGGCGTTTTTGACCGACGAGACCCGGTGCGAGATGATAATCGCGGTGCGTCCCTCCAGCACCGTCCTGATACGCTGCCCGATCTCATCCTCGGTTTCGGTGTCGAGCGCCGAGGCGGCGTCATCCAAAACCAGGATCGCCGGATCATCAATAATCGCCCGGGCGATGGTCGTGCGTTGTTTCTGCCCGCCCGAAAGTGTGATTCCGCGCTCGCCGACCATCGTTTCGTAGCCGTTGCTGAAGGTGGCGATATCCTTGGAGAGAGCCGCGATCTCGGTGGCCTTCATCACCAACTCACAGGTGGCGCTCCGCCGCCGGAAACGAATGTTCTCCTCGATCGTGTCGGAGAAGAGAAACGGTTCCTGCGTGGCGAAACCGACCTGCCGCCGCAGCGACTGCAACTGCCAGTCGTTTACATCAATATCGTCGATAAACAATTGCCCGCGCTCGACCGGAAATTGCCGCGCCAGCAGCGACACGAGCGTTGTTTTGCCCGACCCGGTCAGGCCGACCAGCCCGATTGTCTGTCCCGGCTCAATTGTCAGGCTGATACCGTCGAGGACCTTGTTACCGTTGAAGGCGAACTTGAGATCGCGATATTCGATTTTGCCGCGCATCCGCTCGCGGTGTAGCTCATCACCGTCATCCCTGACCGATGGCACGGTAAAGAGGATACGATTGATGCGATCAAGCGAGGCGGTGCCTCGTTGATATAGCGAAGTTACCCAGCCAATAGCGATCATCGGCCAGAGGATCATCGACAGGTAACCGAAAAAGGCAACGACATCGCCCAGCCCCAACCCGCCTTTTATGACCGAGGTGCCGCCGATAAAGAGCACGATGATATACGATACCGAGGCGAGCAGCCGCATCGACGGGACAAACACACCCTGTAGTTTCGCCAGCGCCATGTTGAGCGTTATATAATCGCGCGAGAGACCGGCGTAATTGTCGATCTCGGCATCCTCCTGGCGATACGCTTTGATCACCCGCATCCCGGCCAGATTCTCCTGCGCGGCGGCGGTCAGTTCAGAGAACTTCTCCTGAACCCGCATCGACCGGACATGAATCAGGTTGCCGATCTTGTTCACGGCAAACGGCAGGATGATCAGCGGCAGTGCGGCATAAAGCGTCAGTGTCGGCGACAGGTATATCATCACTGCAAACGATACGGTCAGTTTTAGCACGGTGTCGCAGATATACATAATGCCCGGCCCGATCATCTGGCGCACCGCCTCAAGATCGTTGGTCATGCGAGCCATCAGGTCGCCGGTACGTGTCTTGTGGTAGAAGGTCGGATTGAGCTTCAGCAGATGGGCAAAAATCTCGTCGCGCAGGTCATACTCGATATGGCGCGACATCCAGATAATCGTCCGGCGCATAGTGAAACGAAAAACACCGGACATAACCGCCAGGCCGAAGGCGAGAGCGACATACTTGAAGACTTCCGAGCGCGGACCACCCCGCTCGAGAACCTCAAACACAAGCTTGGTAATATAGGGTGTTGCCAGAATCAGGGTGTTGGCCGAGATGACGGCAAAGCCACCGATTACCAGATAAGCGCGGTAACGTTGGAAATATTTGGTGACAGTGGAAAATCGTGAGTTCATTGGCACTGCAAAGGAGGCAAATTAAACGGTTTTGAATCCAACCGGATCGCCGGGGCGTGTTCTCCAGATTATAACGCTCGGGCAGGCTAATAGTTCAGAATATTGGCCAGAAGGTGAATCGCCTCGATATTCAGCCGGGTGGCCATCTCAAGCACCGGCAGGCCGCAGAAAACGATCTGCCCCTCACCCAAACGTGAGACCGAAAGCAGGGTCGCGCCCGACGGGGTGACATAGACCCGTTCCGCCGGCCCAACCACTGCCGGCCGAACCTCCTCTTTTCGATAGAAGCCGGATAGCAGGTTTTTCTGCGAAATATTATAGGGTTGGCTGAGAATGCGCGCCTCAGGAATACGGTTGGTGATTTCCTCTTCGGTGACCGCCTCAACGGTCGGCACAAACGAAACCGGCAGCACCCCGCCCGGCCAGTCTTCCGGCTGGGCGAATATTACCAGCGACCCGCCCTGCCTGAGATAATTCTCGAGACGATCTTTAATCCGGGCGAAACTGGGATATCGGCGATACGCTCCCGATCCGACCAGAATAACCTTGTAGGCGTCCAGATCGGCGGTGACCAGTTCGCGGTCGGTCAGGGGGCGATAGGTGGCGTCGGTCAGGCGCAGGATATCATCGAGCACGCCGGCACTGTCCGGCAAATAGCCGATGGTGACCGTGTCCGGCACGGGACAGGCGGCAATCCTGATTCGGCCGGTGTCGGCCGCCACCAAACGGCCGTCGATAAGCAACTCAATCGTTGCCTGCTGCACTCCCAGTTCAAACAGGTTGGATACCGTGAACGGTATGCGTACAGTCTCGGTGGTGCTGCCCCGGTCAAGCTCCAGTTCCTGTCGATACGCTCCGGCAAACATGCCGCGCGGCGTTTCGATATTCAGCCGGACCTTACCGGAATAACTCTTCGGCTTGGTGACTTTCGCCTTCCAGTTCATGGAAGAAACGACGCGATCAACGTCGAGACGGGCGACC
>DAOWIC010000246.1 GCA_030641085.1 Calditrichota bacterium | reverse complement strand
TTCCGATGATGAAGAAGTAATCCTCCGGTTTGTCGGAGATTACGGGGAGCTCAGCGGTAAATGTCATGGACAGAGAGACTTAAAAATCCCCGCACGCTGCTGTGGGCGGCGCTGGCGGTTTTTATCCTTTTGCATTTTTACCAGCTTAACGCCCCGCCCAATGGTTACCATCACTGGCGCGAGTCGGATACGGCCGCAGTTGCCCTCAATTATTACCAGGAAGATATGAACTTCCTGCACCCCCGGGTCAACCAGCGCGGCGCCACCAGCGGCATTACCGGTATCGAACTGCCGATCTACAATTATTCGGTGGCCCTGTTGTATTGCCTGACCGGGCCGGTCCACGGCGTGGCCCGACTTCTGACGATATTCGGTGCATGTATCGGGCTTGGGTTTTTCTACCGGATTGTCACTATAACCTCCGGGGAACGGCCGGCCGCCTTCGCGGTCTGGGCAATGGCCTTTTCGCCGCTGTTTTTCTTCTACAGCCACAAGATCATGCCGGATATTTGGATGTTGTCGTTGCTTTTGGGCGCGTTCTATTTTCATCTGCGATATTTAAAAGAGAACCATCGCGGGCTGCTGGCGGTATCGGCATTATTGCTCATTCTATCCGCCTGCCTCAAGCCGTTGGGGCTATCGATCTACCTGCCGCTGCTCTACCTGACATGGACAGAAAAAGAGGAACGTGCAACGCGGATTCTTCTGCTGGCTGTATATGTTCTCGTCACCCTGTCGGCGGTAGCGGGATGGTTCGCCTATGCCAAATCGGTCAATGAGGTGCACGGTGTCAGCGCCTTTTACATGGGACAGTCACTGCCGAAATGGCTCGACTACATGCTGACCGCCCAGTTTTTCAAGAAGCTCTTCCTGCAGTGGCCGTTTGAGTTGTGGGTCGGCTGGATCTTCGTCCCGGCATTCCTCTGCGGCCTGTACCTGGCGTTCAAGAAACGAGTCGGTTCGCTGTACCTGGTCTGGGCGCTGGCGGGTTACATCGTATTTGCGATTGCCAGCCATCACGCCTCGACGCATGATTATTACACGCTGATAATAGTCCCCCCGCTGGCGGCGATCTCCGGCCTCGCGCTGCACCATCTGGCCGACAGCCCCGACTGGCGGCGTTGGCTGGCCGTGGCGATGGTTCTGCTGGTACCGATCGGCGCGGCCGCCCGAACAGTGCACCGTATTGGGCCATCCGAGGAATATCATCAGATGCAAGCCGATGCCGATAATTCAATCCCGCGCGACAGCCTGGTAATGGTGCAGGACCAATCGCGCGCGATCCGGCTCTACCAGATGAATCGCAAGGGTTGGGTATTGCGCGATGAAATCAACTATGCTGTTGTGAAGCAACTGGTTGAGCAGGGCGGGCGTTACCTGATTTTGGATCGGCCACTGGCCGCGTATGACGACTCGCTTGGGTTGATTATTGACACGGCAAGCGCGCGGATCGGACCGATGTATTGTTACGAAACAAAGAAATGAATTGACCCATAAGAATTTACGGATATATTTTATCACCATGCCAATTGAAAAGAAAGCTACCCTGCTAATCAAAAACATCGGCCAGCTACTTACTATGGCCGGCCCCGCTCCCCGTATCGGCGGAAGCATGAACCACCTTAGTCTGGTTGAAAACGGCGGTATCGCCGTCGCCGGCGAGGAAATTCTCGCGGTTGGAAAATCCGACCAAGTGGAAGGTCATACCGAACTCGCCGAGGGATGCACTGTTATCGACGCCCGGGGACAGGTTGTCACCCCCGGTTTTATCGACCCTCACACTCATCCGGTCTTTTCCAAAACGCGCGAAAAAGAATTCGAGATGCGCGTTCAGGGAAAAAGTTATATGGAGATCGCTCAATCCGGCGGCGGCATCAGATCATCGGTCCGCGACCTGCGCGAAACACCCAAAGGCATTCTCGAAGAAAAGACCCGCGGTCGATTGGACCGCCTGCTTTCGTACGGCACCACCACGATCGAGGCGAAGTCCGGCTACGGTCTCTCGACCGAATCGGAGATCAAACAGCTTGAGATAATCCGCGACCTCAACCTGGTACACCCGCTGGAACTGGTGCCGACCTTTCTCGGGGCACACGAGGTCCCCGACGAATACCGCGACAAACGCAACGAATATATCGACCTTATCATAAATGAGATGTTGCCCGCGGTTACGAAAGACGGCCTAGCCGAGTTCTCCGACATCTTCTGTGAGAAGGGCGTTTTCGATATCGAGGAATCGCGGCGCATCCAGCAGGCGGCGCTCGATGCCGGGCTGAAATTGAAATTCCATGCCGACGAACTGGAGTCAACCGGCGGCGGCGAACTGGCAGCCTCGATGGACGCTGTTTCGGCCGACCACCTGGTCTATATCTCCGATGCCGGTATCCGGGCAATGGCGGATGCAGGCACCGCGGCCGTGCTGCTTCCGGGCACCACCTTCTCTCTCGGCGGCAAACAGTACGCCCCGGCTCGGAGTATGATCGAAGCCGGCGTGCCGGTTGCTCTTTCCACCGACTGCAACCCCGGTTCGAGCTATACCGAGTCGCTGCCGATCGTAATTTCGCTGGCCGCCCTGCAGATGAAGATGACGGCTGCCGAGGCGATCTCGGCGGTGACGGTCAACGCCGCCTATGCCCTTGATCGGCACGACAGGATCGGTCGCCTGACTGAGGGCTTCCAGGCCGATATTGCTGTCTGGGATATGACCGACTATCGCGAACTGCCGTATCATTATGGCGTGAACCTGGCCTCGAAGGTTGTCAAAAAAGGGAAAGTGGTCGTCAGCCGCTAAAACATTTGCAACGGCTCGGCGGCCGGATTAGTTTAATGAATATGAGGCTTCTTCCTGTTGTTATTGTTAGCCTTGCGATCATGGTACTGGCCAGTTGCGGCGTTTATACATTTACGCCCGGCGGGCAGTCGAAGATTAAAACGATCGCCGTCGAACGGTTTGAAAATCGTACCGCCGAGTACGGTCTTGAGGATGTCATGACCGACCAGATTATCGACGCCTTTATCGCCGACGGCAATCTGAAGGTAGTGTCGCGCGAAAACGCCGACGCGGTCCTGAACGGTATCCTCACCCGCTACGATCGCCGCGCGCATGACCCGGACGAAAACGATCTCGTGACGTCATACGCGATAAACATGTATTTTGACATAACTCTAACCAATCCGGCCGACAATACCGAAATATGGAGTGAGAAGCTTACCCAAATCGGCGTCTATCAGCTTGAGACTCAGAGCGAGGCGGACGGTCAGCAGGCGGCGATTGGGCTTCTGATTGAAGCGATTATTAACAAAACGACTAAGAGTTGGTAGTGTGGCTGCCGGCGCTTATTTAATTGACAGATAGTGTCCACTTTGGTATTATCAGCGTAAATTGAGGCAATTATGAAAATATTTAAGCCCATACTTTTGATGTCGCTTCTGGCGATTCTGCTTGTTTCCGGCGCGGCGACAGCCGGCGACATAAACTCCAACGCGGGTACCAGCGCCTTTCCTTTCCTGAAGATCAATATCGGTGCGCGAGCGGTTTCGATGGGCGGCGCCTTTACCGGGCTGGCCGATGACGAATCTGCTCTCTATTACAACCCGGCCGGTATCGCCTCGCTTGAAGAGAAGCGCTTTATCCTTGGTTATCACGACTATTTCGTGGATATGCAAAGCGGGTTTGTCGGATTTGTCAAAACATTGAGCTATACCAAAGCGATCGGCGGCTCGATCAGCTACCTCAACTACGGCGATTTTACCGAGACGGATAAGTTCGGCGCCACCATCGGCACTTTCAGCGGCGGCAGCTTGGTGGCATCGTTGACGTTCGCCATAAAGCAGGGCTATTACCGGAGCTTCGGCGGCACTGGAAAGTTCATTTACGAGAAGATACAGGACTACTCGGCGACCGGGGCCGCGGTTGATCTCGGCGCCAAATACACCGGCGACCGCAACCGTTTCTCGGTCGGACTGATGATCCAAAATCTGGGCGCGCAGCTATCCAGTCTCGGCGAAGATAAAGACAAGTTGCCGCTGACTTTCCGCACCGGCCTGGCCTACAATCCCCGCGGTCTGCCGCTGACATTGACAAGTGATCTTATTGTGCCGGTCGACAACGACCCGATAATCGCCCTGGGCGGCGAGTATTTCGAGCTGAAACCGTTCTACATTCGCATGGGTTGGAACAGCTTCGGCTCCAATTTCCGCACCACTGACTCCGATGACTCCTGGGCCGGACTCTCGGTTGGGGTCGGCTTTGATTTTCGCAAGAAACAGATATCATATTCGTTCTCTCCCGGCGCTGACCTGGGAGACAGTCACAGGATAACTCTAACCGGTGGTTTTTAAATGTCGAGGTTGTATCGCATTGCGATAACAGGGGCGCTTCTCGCCATTAGCGTTGTCGCCCTCATGGGTGGTTGCTCCATTTCCGGTCCGCCTGATCCAAAGGCAGCCGTGATTGCCATGTTCGGCGCAATGGAGAAGGATGACAAGGCGGCGCTGGCGCATCTGCTCGATCTGCCGGCTCTGATGAACACCTACTCCGAGGACTACGCCCTGCAGACGGACAAACCGAGAGTGTTCACCAGTCCGCAGCAAATTCTGGAAGACCTGACCGGCGACGGCCTGACCAAGGTTCGCTGGTTCTCCATGCAGCGCATTGTCAACGAGGTTCTGGTCACGGGTGAATCGGCGACGGTGGAGGTCACATTCGTTGATAAAGCGAAATCCATCGGATACCGTACCAAGTTCGGACTGCACATTGTCAACGAAAAGTGGAAGATTTACAGCTTCAAGACCGAACAAGGTATTTGATGAAATTTGTCGGAGTGATTGTGCCGATGCTACTGATATTCGGCGCGATTTCCTGTGAAGAGAAAACCGGCGGACAGGACACCACCATCTCGACTACCCCTACACCATCCATCACCGTTCAGCAACTCTGTCGGCTCGCCGAAAGCGATCGCGACATTTTTGTCATGGATGTTCGCACCGAACCGGAGTTTGAGCAGTTGCGGCTGGCCTTCGCCGACATCAGGCTGCCCTACGACAGCCTTAGCGGTCTGCTCGGTCTCCTGCCGCAGGATACTACGGCCGAGATGTACTGTTTCTGCCGAACCGGGCGACGGAGCGCAATCTCGACCGATTATCTCCGGTCTATCGGCTACACTAATGTATATAATGTCTCCGGCGGTATCGCCGCCTGGCGGCAGGCCGGATATCCGACTGTCAGCGGCAAATGGACGCCACCCGGCGGCACAAAGTAACGATTGTCGATACATATCGCATTGCAGCAAGATAGCATAGAGCGAGTGATACTGCTTCATATACCCATTTATCTCACATTCTATTGATACACCGCTCGTTTCTGGCCGCTATGTCTCTTTTTTTCAATGGCTTATGGATTATTGCGAGATTCTGATCGCCGCCTTGATGCCGGTTGCACAACTGAGCCCTTAAACAGGTCTGACAACTCAACATTATGCCGGGAAAAAGAGCTCTCCGGCTATAAACAATACGCTTGTTCGCGCGTCATGCACCTGTAAGAAATGATTTTTCGGTTGTGTCTGGAGGATTAGTTTTTTATAATAGAGCCAGGTTTTTCGTAGAAAGAAGGAGACACGATGAGTAGAAACAAGTGGGTAATAGGCGCTCTCTTCGTCCTGTTGGTCGTCGGTATATTTATCAGTTGCTCAGACGACATAATTCTGGAGCCTCTTCCCTCTCTTCTGGGTGATTACGAAGGTCGGTATTCGGTAACCACCAATTATCTTCAGCCAAATCAGAAGACCAAAACTTCCGATATTACCTGGCGTTTTTCGGACCTGTATTACTGGATGACGGCTGATACCTCCGGGGCGGCCTTCTGCAGCCCCAGCGGCACCTACACTCTGGAGGTATTGCTGGTTCAGGACAGCCTTAACAACGGTTGTGCCGGCGTTGTCGCAGATGAAGCCGACAATCCCCAGGGTGTTTTCAGCCTGCGCCAGCCGGGCGACAGCGTCATTTTAACACAGCAGGAAGAGACCACTTACAAGGAAATCCTCCTGGTCAGGGTTACGCGCTAGATGAACTGACAGATTGAAAACTCTCGAAGCGGCGATGCGCGGCATTGCCGCTTTTTCATTGCAGTTATTCCAAAAAAATAGACAATCCGCTCACTAATACTGACACTACCTGTCAGGCACCCCCCTTACATTATGCGCAGGGACCGTAACGGGTCGCCCGGGCTGCATGTCGTCCGGGATGGTTTAGGTGGCTTTGAAAGGTGACGGGGGGCGAGGAGGGGGATCGCCTCGGCGGCGGTCTTCCCCCCGGAACTTATGTATGACATATCATGCCCTCAAAAAGATAGCGAGGCTCGCGTGCTCTCTAAAATCATATCATCGGCAACTGTCGGCGTTGACGCGTACCAGGTCGAGGTGGAGTCCGACATTCAGCAGCAACTTCCCGCCTTTGTAACGGTCGGATTACCCGATGGCGCCGTGCGCGAATCGAAAGAACGCGTCACCGCTGCGATCAAAAACTCCGACTTTGTCTTCCCCTCGAAACGGGTCACGATCAACCTCGCCCCCGCTGATATCAAAAAGGAAGGCTCCGCCTTCGATTTGCCGATCGCGGTCGGCATTCTGGCCGCTACCGGTCAGATTCTTCGTGACCGATTCGACGAGTATGTCATGCTGGGGGAATTGTCGCTCGACGGCGCCGTGCGCCCCATCCCGGGTATCCTGGCAATGGTGATGAGTTTTGGAGGCGACAACGGCCTCAAGGGAATCATTGTCCCGAAAGAGAACGCCAAAGAGGCCGCCATGGCAAACACCCTGCCTGTCTTTCCGGTCGGTTCCCTGAAGGAGGCGGTGCATTTTCTCGAGGAAGAATCATCCATCAAGAAGGTCGAGATAGATATCAGAACCATTTTCTCCGAAGCCCGAAGGTACAATGTTGATTTTTCCGATGTCAAAGGCCAGGAGTCAGCCAAACGAGCCCTTGAGGTAGCCGCGGCGGGCGGCCATAACATTATTATGGTCGGTCCGCCCGGCTCGGGGAAAACGATGCTGGCCAGGCGCATGCCGACCGTTCTGCCGGACATGTCGGTTGAGGAGGCGCTGGAAACAACCAAAATCCACTCGGTGGCCGGACGCCTTCCGTCGGGCGCGGCGCTGATTGCCACCCGTCCTTTCCGATCACCGCATCACTCGATATCCTATGCCGGGCTGATCGGCGGCGGATCGATTCCCAAACCGGGCGAGGTATCCCTGGCACATCACGGAGTGCTGTTCCTCGACGAACTGCCGGAATTCAAGAAGGATATTCTCGAAATGCTGCGCCAGCCGATGGAAGATAATCAGGTAACGATCTCGCGCGCTGTCACCACCCTCACCTACCCGGCCGGGTTTATGCTGATCTCCGCCATGAATCCCTGTCCCTGCGGCTACTACGGCGATCCATCGCACGAATGCACTTGCTCGGCTTCGGAGATCCAGCGCTACATGGGCCGCATCTCCGGCCCACTGCTCGACCGGATCGACATTCATATCACCGTGCCCACAGTCAAGTTCAAGGAGTTGGCCAAAGAGACCTCCGGCGAAAAGAGCGAAAAGATCAAAGATCGTGTCAACAATGCCCGCTCCCTGCAGCGCGAACGATATAAAGATGAACCGAGCATTTTCTGCAACGCCCACATGGAGTCGCGCGATGTGAGAAGATACTGCCGGATCGACGAGAAATCGCAGTCGCTGCTGGCGATGGCGATAAATAAACAGGGTCTGTCGGCGCGCGCCTACGACCGGATTCTCAAAGTCTCCCGGACCATCGCCGATCTGGTCGACTCCGACCAGATCGAGATGGGGCATATCGCCGAGGCTATCCATTATCGCACCCTTGACCGCAAGCTGTGGATGTAGGCCGAAATACCTCCCTCAACTACGGCCCGCATATCCACCGGGCAGACCTGATCGGTCTGCCCGTCCTTTCCCCTGTCTGACGTTGTAAGTCGCCATAAAACTTCCGCTTGCGCCGCCGGTTGCATTGGGCTATGTTTTAGCGTCGATCGTCAAGAAAGCGTAGCACCTATTAGAAATGCGAAATCTACTGGAAAAAAAACTTTTCCCCTATGTTATCAAGCCCGGACGTTACTCCGGCGGCGAGCCGGGGCAGATTGTCAAAGATCCGGTCGGGCGAGTAAAATACCTCCACACATACCCGGACAAATACGAAATCGGGCAGTCCTATGTCGGCCTGCAGTCGCTGTATCATATAATCAACGGCGATGATCGGTTTCTCTGCGAACGCGCCTACGCGCTTGACCGCGACGCAGAGGAAGTCATGCGCCGCGAAAATATCCCCCTCTTTTCACTGGAATCATCACGCCCGGCACGCGCGTTCGATGCTATTGGTTTTACGCTCGCCTTCGATTTGGTTTATACCAACATGCTCGCCATGTTGGACCTGGCCGGAATCCCGCTGTTTTCGAAAAAGCGCACCGATGATGATCCGATAATCATGGCTGGCGGACCGGCGGTTTATAATCCCGAACCGATGGCCGATTTTGTCGACCTGTTTTTTATCGGTGATGGAGAGGAAGGACTGCCGCAAATACTGGGAATCCTGCACGAGATGAAAGGCGCGAGCCGCGAGGAGAAGCTCAAAGAGCTTGTTCGCCGGGTTGAGTCGGTCTATGTGCCGGCCTTTTACGATGCCGACCGCAAACCTCTTCACGACTTTGTGCCCGCTCATGTCAAGGCTCGCCTTGTGCGCGATCTCAAGCCGGAGTATTATCCGGCGCAACCGCTTCTGCCGCTGATCGACACCACGCACTCGCACCTGGCCGTGGAAATCATGCGCGGCTGCCCCCAGGGGTGTCGCTTCTGTCAAGCCGGGCCGATGTATCGCCCGATCCGCTTGCGCTCGACCGCCGACATCGCCGGCCAGATAGAAACGCAACTGAGCCATACCGGATACGATCAGATAAGTCTCATGTCGCTGTCGTCGTCGGACTATCCGCACATAGAAGAACTCGCGGCATTGGTCGCCCGCCGGGTAGAAAAACAGCGTGTCTCGGTCACGCTTCCCGCATTGCGACCCGGCTCGATCAGCGGGCGGCTTTTTGAATCGCTCAAGCGCGTGCGCAGGGGCGGATTGACAATCGCCCCCGAAGCGGGCACCGAACGGCTACGCCTGTTCATCCGCAAGGATTTCAAGGATACCGCCATCTACGATACCGCCCGGCTCGCTTTTGAAAAGGGCTGGACCACGATCAAGCTCTATTTCATGATCGGCCTGCCGACCGAGACCGAAAAGGACCTGTTCGGTATCCTGGACATAATAAAAAATATCCACGAGATTGGCCGCGAGTTCCCGGGCCGCAGGACTATCAATGTCTCCCTTTCGCCGTTTGTGCCCAAACCGCACACGCCGTTTCAGTGGGATGAAATGATCGGGCCGGATCTCGTTCTGGAGAAGATTAAGTTCATCAAGCGAAACACCCGCATCAATCAGGTCAACTTCAAGTACACCACCACCGAAGCGACCCTGCTTCAGGGTCTGCTCGGTCGCGGCGGACGCGAGATGAACAACGTAATCCTGTCCGCCTACAATGCGGGCTGCCGTTTCGACGGCTGGAGCGAGAGCTTCGATTGGGAAAAGTGGGCCGACGCCTTCAAAGATAATAAGGTCGACATCGAGCGACTCATGAAGCCTATTCCGTTCGACAGGCCTCTGCCCTGGTCCCATGTTCAGAAGGGTGTCTCGACGGAGCATTTGAAAGCGCAGCGCCGGCAAACCTCGACCCAACTGCGCGAACATACCGGTCGAGCGGAGCCGAATGATGTTCCGATGGCGGCCAACGGGAATCAACTCGGTTTCGGGCGCGGCAAAAAGAAACTGGCCTCGCGCAACCTGACCGCGCCGACCAAGAACCGCTTCCGAATTCGCTGGGGTCGCACCGCGCGCTACAGGTATATGAGCCACCTGGATAATATCCGCGCTATCGAGCGTGCCCTCAGGCGATCGATGCTGCCGGTATCCTACTCCCACGGTCATAATCCGACTATGAAACTCTCTTTCGGTCCGCCCCTGCCGCTCGGATTTACTTCCGAGGCCGAATATGCCGATATAACTCTTGAGGAGAACCTGATGCCAATCATGGTGGATAAGCTCAAAGAAGCGATGCCGGAGGGAATGGATATCCTCGATGTCAAGACTGTCCTCGGCAAGACCCAGTCTCTGACGGCGGCACTCAACCGGGTGGTTTATCACATCGCGCTGGAGCACCTGCCGCCGTTGAAAAGACTACAGGAGAATATTGCCCGGATCATGGAGGCAGACTCGCTTGAACACGAAAGAGTTGGCAAGAACAAAACCACCGTGATTGATCTCCGTCCGGCTGTTTACGAACTGGCAATTGATGAGACTCATGAATCGCTGGCCCTGACGCTCGGCGTCGGCGAGGGCGGCTATGTTAGGCCCTCGGAACTTTTACGTTACCTTGTCGGCGATGATTATGATATATATCTGGAGCAAACCCTTCATCGACGGGAGATGTTCCGACTCGACCAGGGTGGCAACCGTATCGACGCGATGGATATCTGATTATGAACGCGATCAAAACGGACAAGCGAACTCGTAGCTACGACACAGTCAGGGCGGCGGCCCTCGAAGCACTGGTGCTTATTGAACGCGGCGAGCACATGGATAGCGCTATCGCCAGTGTCACCCAGGGCAAGCAGTTTCGGCCGATCGATAGACGTTTTATTCTGCAACTTGTCAACGGCACGACCAAAATGCGGCGGCGTCTCGATCATGATATCCGCTACTACCTCGCCAAACCATCGGCGGAACTGCCGCTGCTTTTGTCCAACATTCTGCGGCTCGGTTTTTATCAGCTTAAGTTTACCGATCGCATTCCGGCCGCCGCGGCGGTATCGGAGTCGGTCAACCTGACCCACCACATGATGGATCGCCCCCGCGCCAATCTGGTCAACGCGGTCATGCGCGCCAGTCTCAGGGATCCATCGCGCGTGAAATTCACCAGCAGGGATGATGATCCAATCAAGCACCTCGGTGATTATTACAGCTATCCCGATCATTTCGTTAAATACTGCCTCACCGAATTCGGACTGGAAAAAACCGAAGAACTCCTGAGGAAGGGCAACGAGCCGCCCACCGTGACCTACCGCGTCAATTTCCTCAAGAGCAAACCGGATGAGGTGGCCAACCTGCTGCAGACACATGGAGTGGAGTTTTCCTACGGCAAGTACCTGCCCGAGTTTATCCATATCGAACAGGCCGGACTCCCGCTGGAGGCGGAACTGCTCAAAACCGGCAAGGTGTTCGTACAGGATGAATCGGCCGGCATGGCGGTGCGGCTTTTAAATCCTCGCCCGAAAAACAGTGTCGTCGATCTGACCGCAGCGCCCGGCGGCAAGACAACCTATATCGCGATCCGCATGCGCAACAAAGGCCGTCTGACCGCGGTCGACAAGTCGCGGGTGCGATTGGAGACGCTGGTCGAAAACACAAAAAGACTGGGGATAAGTATTGTCGCGCCGGTCGCGTCCGATATGTTTGAGTTTAACGGCGGGCCGTTCGACCGGGTGTTGCTCGATCCCCCCTGCACCGGCTGGGGCACGGCCGGGAAACACTCCGACCTGCGCTGGGCCAAGACCGACATGGATATTGCGAACCTGGGCAAAGTACAATTGGCCATGATCAACAAGGCGGCCAAACTGGTCAAGCCGGGCGGCACCCTGGTTTATTCCACCTGCACCATTATCCGCAGCGAAAACGACCAGATTGTCGAGGAGTTTCTCCTGCGCCACCCCGAGTTCGAGATCGAATCGGGCGCCGAGTATTTCCCCGAGGAACTGGTCAGCAGCCGCGGTTTTGTGAAGACCTATCCGGCGGTCGACAAACTCGACGGCGCCTTTAGCGCCCGCCTGAGCCGAAAACTGCACTGACCGCCCGCATGCACGCCGGACAATTATACTTGATTTTAACTGGAAATTTTCAGACTCTTGCGTTGTAGGATAAGTATGAAATCCGGGGCGACGCCTCCGGTCAACACTGAGAATCGGTGACATCGTTATGAATCGCATGCGCGCTACGAGACTATCACAAAAAAGCCGACGCGACGGCTTTCTGGCCGACCAACTCCCGGTGGGCAGCCTTCGCCGCAAAATCACCCTCCGGGCAGCGTTGCCGATTCTTATCCTGCTGATCCTTTACTGGATCACCAATTCCATCGTCATGCCGATTGTCACTCGCCACGGTGATGAGTTCCCGCTGCCCGATTTTACGCAGCAGAGCCTGGTCGAGGCGCAGATGACCCTCAGTGATATCGGTCTCAAGTATGAAATCTCCTCCGAAGAATATTCGCCCGGAGTCGAAAAAGGAATCATCCTTAACCAGTTCCCGATCGCCGGTACCGAGGTGAAGTCGGGCCGCGTGCTCAAGTTCGTCATCTCGCTCGGACAGAAACTGGTGCCGATACCCAATGTTGGCGGTCTTTCAGTACGCCAGGCGATTCTCAACCTGGAGACCGCCCGCCTCGACCTGGGCGAAATAGCCTGGGCCTTCTCCGACACCCTGCCGGAAAAAGTGGTCGTCTTCAGCTACCCGGCCGCGGGCACCGAGATTCCACTCGGCTCGCCGGTCAACCTCATGGTCAACCGTGGTCGCGCATCGCGCTTCACGTACATGCCGAATCTGATCGGCTTGACACTCGATGAGGCAACCAAACGGCTTGATGACAAGGCGCTCAAGGCCGGTATTGTGACCTACCGAACCGACGAGAATTTCCTGCCGGAGACGGTACTGGAGCAGTCGGAATCGGAGGGGACGGAGCTTGATGTCAGCACCGAGATCGACCT
>DAOWIC010000244.1 GCA_030641085.1 Calditrichota bacterium | reverse complement strand
GTTTGTACGGCAGCATTATGCGATCAAAGACGAATCAGATATGGACTGTATGCTGTGCCGGTCGCCATATCGCGAAGAAATTGACCGTATTATTGATAGCCGCGATCCCGAATCAACCTGGCGGCCGGTGATCCGACAACTGCGCGAACGATTCGACATCAGAATCGGCTCCCCGCAATTGCTGATCGGCCACGCCCGCTACCACCGCAAAGGAGGAATCTGAATGAGAGGCCTTTGTGTGGCTGATCCGCACGCCTCGGCGCATCCTCGTCTGCCGCTTTGTGAAGCCAGAGATCGAACTATAAAGGGGCAGACCGGGAGGTCTGCCGCCCACTGAATCAACACAACCAACAGGAGGATACCATGTCTAACGAGAACAACAGCGTCCGAAAAGTCCGAGGCGAACATTGCCTCAACGTTTTTGTGAGTTACGAACTAAAAAGCAAGCTTAAGGAACTGGCCGGCAAATACGACCGCACCACCGCCGATATTGTACGCGCCGTGTTACGGATAGGGATACCGATGATGGAGGGTATTTCGCAGGCCGAGGAGGTGATGGTCAAGGAATACGTCGCTCTTTTTCGCAAACTCCGACAGGTAAAAGCACTGAAGGATATCTAACGGCCACCAAAAGAAAAGGCAGAACCCTCCGATGGTTCTGCCTTGAAAATCCCGTTTGTCAAGTTGCCGGCAACCTGCCAGACGAGCCACATGCACCATTTCACTTGCGCCGGGACCCTCCGTGACATAATTTAACAGAGGAGGCGATAGGGACATATATGAAAAGACGAGAGTTGAAAGAGATTCTCCGTAAGGAGGTTGCCAAGTGGTCCAAGCAATCGTATCACGAAATGTGCCAACTAGACTACCCCTGGGTTAAGGACATCGGGGAGGGCGAGGTGCTGTACAACGTGGAGTTGGACAAGCTGGAGGATGAGCCGGAGTATGTTCACATAAGCATCTCTGTTTGCGATACAGGTCTGAGTACATTCTTCCCGGTTTCGACTAGCATAATCTTCCGCTCTGATGGTACGGTTGATGCTCCTGAGGTTTAGTGGAGTAGGGCAGTCCGCTACGGCGGACGAAGCAATCTCATTCGACAGAGATTGCCGCGTCGTTCACCTTCGGTGGACTCCTCGCAATGACGGGCCAAAAGGAGCATAGCTCCAATCCGAAAAATCGCTTGAGGCGGCGCGCCCTACCTTGTATAATCCGGCCATAACACAACCAGACTGAGGATTATGTTTGATAAGCAACGTACAATAAAGCGCGAGATTTCGATCTCCGGGATCGGCCTGCATACCGGCAACCAGTGCACCATGACTTTCAAGCCGTCTGCCCCCAATACGGGGATTCGCTTTGCCCGCGCCGATTTACCGGGGAAACCGAGCGTCATCGCCGAGATTGACTATGTTGTCGATATCTCCCGTGGCACCACTCTTCAGGATGGAGAGGCCAAAGTTTACACGGTCGAGCACGTGCTGGCCGCTTTTGCCGGACTGCAGATCGACAATGTGGTGGTCGAGCTTGATGGCAACGAGCCGCCGGTTTGCGATGGTTCGGCCAGGCCATATGTTGACAAGCTGCTGGAGGCCGGGATTGAGAATCAGGATGAGGACAAAGTCTATCTGGAGATCGACACCCCGATGTCATACGGTGAACCGGAACGTGGGGTCGATCTGGTCGTGGCGCCTTCCGATGATCTCCGTATTACTTTCATGATCGATTACCCAAGCCCGGCGCTGGGCACGCAGTACACAACGCTGGTTGATTTGGAAAAAGAGTTTGTCGAGGAGTTCGCTCCGGCGCGGACATTCTGTTTCCTCTCCGAAGTCGAGCAGTTAAAGGCAGACGGACTGATAAAGGGCGGCGGTCTGGAAAGTGCGATTGTCATCTATGATTCCGATCTGGGGCAGATCGAGGTTGACCGTATTCAGAAAGCGCTCAACCTGAAAGAAAAAGCGTTTGTCGGCGAAACAGGGATTATTAACGATATCCCCCTTCGTTTCCCCAATGAACCGGTTCGGCACAAGACGCTCGATCTGCTGGGTGATCTGTTGCTGATCGGGGTGCCGTTTAAGGGTCATGTTCTGGCCGCGCGGTCGGGACACAAGGCCAATGTGGCGCTTGCTCGCAAGATGCGAGGGTTGTATCACAAAAAGAAAATCGCCGGTAAGTTTTCCAGCCAGTCGGATAAGGCTCTGCTGGATATCGAAGCCATCAAGAAAATCATGCCGCACCGGTATCCGTTCCTGCTGATAGATCGCATTCTCGACTTGGAAGTAGGCAAGCGGGTGGTGGCAATAAAGAATGTCACGTTCAACGAGCCGTTCTTCCAGGGGCATTTCCCCGGTCGTCCTATCATGCCCGCTGTTCTGATGCTTGAAGCTATGGCCCAGGCCGGCGGTGTGTTGTTGCTGCATGCGATTGAGCACCCGGAAACCAAGCTGGTCTTTTTTATGTCAATCGACAACGCCAAGTTCCGGCGTCCGGTTACTCCGGGTGATCAGTTACGTTTTGAACTTGAGATGAAAGTGTTCCGTCGCAACACCTGCAAGATGAGTGGCAAAACTTTTGTCGGTAGTGAACTTGTGGCCGAGGCTGACTTTATGGCGATGGTGATAGATCGATGAGTAAAATCCATGCTACTGCGATAGTATCGCCCGGAGCTGAGTTGGCCGACGATGTCGAAGTTGGGCCGTACAGCATAATCGAAGACGATGTTACAATTGATAGCGGTTCCAGTGTGGCTTCAAGTGTCCTGCTGGCGGCGGGTGCTCGTCTCGGTAAGAAAGTTATCGTTCATCACGGTGCGGTTATCGGAGCGGTCCCG
>DAOWIC010000021.1 GCA_030641085.1 Calditrichota bacterium | reverse complement strand
TCCCGGATACCCTGCTTACGCCGGAAATCGATGGCCGGATGACCCACTTCTACGAATGGGCTGGCGCTGGCACCCTTGACTGCCTGAAAGCGGGTCAGGCCATGCACCGCGGCCAGAGGCACATCTCCAACATCTATTTTGCTTTCGATCATGAATGCCTCTACGTAAGACTTGACTTTGTTGATAAAAAAGAGGTAGAATTAATCCGGACACCGAAGGTCCGCCTGACGCTGACCACGCCTGAACCGAGGGTCTTTGACCTGAGTTTGAACGTAATGACCGGCGATTGTGTGGGGCAGGATAACGACGATTGTCGGTATCGGTTTAAGGACTTGGTCGAAATCGCCATCGGGCGTACCACTCTGATTGAGCGCGGTTATGGCGAGGTGGGCCTCGCCGTCAGTTTGCTCGACGGCGATCAGGTACTGGAGAGCTGGCCGGAAAAAGACTCGATTAAGTTCGAGCTCCCGGAGAAAAACCGGGAGATGTTCTGGCCTTCCTGAGCATGAGTGCTGTATGGATGGAGGAGAGATGACAGAGTCATTCTTCAAAGATGATTCCCAGGACAAATCGACCGGTGAAATCCCCGATTTGAACGAGCGCACTGCGGCCGGTGAAGATCAGCAGCCGCAGGGGGGCGAGGGCTTTCAGTCGGAAGAGGGCCGCATGGCGGCGGTGATGTCGTACATTCCGATACTCTGCTTTGTGCCGCTGCTCAATATGAAGGATAACAAAGAAGCCCGTTTTCACGCGCGCCAGGGAGTGCTCCTGTTTCTTATAGAACTGCTGGCGGTTATCTTTCTCGTGGACGGCATCTCCGACTTTGTTTTCAAAGCGATTCTGATCGTTGCGGTTGCCCTGTCTGTAGTGGGCATCTATTTCGCCCTACAGGGGAAAAACTACAAACTGCCGATCATCGGCGACCTGGTCAATAAGACCAAGCTCTGAGAACAGACTCCGCTGGAGGCGTCAGTCAAACGTCTGTAACGAATCCGGGGGACACCGTGTTTACAAAACAATTCTATCCAATTCTGGCTGTACTCTCTCTTTCGATATTGTTGATTTCCTGCGCGACCACCGGTCCCGGCGGCAAGAAATCGCTCATTCTGGTCCCGGTGGGCCAGGAGGTGGCGATTGGCCAGGGCATGGCCGAGCGGGTGGCCCAGACCGAAAAGACCTTCGGCAACGCCGAGTGGCAGCAATACCTGGCCGAGGTGGGCCAGAAGATAGTTGCGGTCTGCGACCGCCGGGATATCGAGTACCACTTCACCGTCATTGAGTCCGATCAGATCAATGCCTTCGCCGCTCCGGGGGGGTACATCTATTTCTATACCGGCCTGCTGCGCGAGATGAAAGACGAATCCGAAATGGCGGCCGTGATGGCGCACGAAATCTCTCATGTGGTCGCCCGCCACAGTGTCAAGAGAATCCAGGCCGTGCTCGGAGTCGCTGCCGCTTATCAACTGGCCTTCGGTTCCGAGGGGGCGTCGGAGATCGTTGATGCCGCTATCAATATTGGCATGGGGCTCGCCTTTTCAAGCTATTCGCGTGAGAACGAACGTGAGGCCGATCAGTACGGCCTGCATTACCTGGTGAAAGCCGGCTATGACCCGCGGGGCGCTCTTGGCATGTATGAAACTCTGGCCCGCCTCGGCGGGGGAGGTGCGTCCAATGTCTTTGAACAGCTTTCCTCCACTCATCCCGAGACCAAAGAGCGGATAGCCAACGCCAGAGCGCTGATCGCGTCCATGAAACCGCTGCCGTCCAGTCTGACCCGTGGCGAGAGTCGGTATCGCCGCATGGCCGACAGCCTGCCGGCCAAAGCTGAGGCGGGCGGCGGTAAATAAGCAGGCGTCGGTGCCGCCCCAAAAACTAATCACTTAACACCTGAGACTAACTCCTTATCATAAGCGGACAAGCTAGTCTATTAGTGGCCCTGTAGGTACACTTTCGATGTGGATAACTGTGGGAAAGTGGAGTGCTATTGTCCCGAAAGCCACCAATCTTACCCCGGACAAGCCCGCGGTGAACAAAGAAAGTCCATAATTCTACTATTGTCGCGGGTTTACGGTTCTCTGATTCTTGTGTGAATTATCCTCCGCGCCCCCAAAAAAAGACCGAGTCGCTTTCATTGAATGGCATTTGTAAGTTGTTGATAGTCAGTGGAGTATAATTGGGAATAAATTTCCGTGTCCACTTAAGTTTAGTGTTGACACTATGCTAAAAACTTGGTATCTCGGTGTCGATAAGTATAGGGAAACCCCCATAGGACGGCCTGTTTGCTGTTCAAGATCACTACTTTGGATGTATTCTGTGGTCTTATTGGGCAGACAGCGGCAAGTCGTTGAGAGTGGGCAGGATTTCCGGTATGGGATGAGTAAGGAGGTTGCTGCTGTTCGTCGACTGAACAGCAGGCCGGTTTGAGCGACCGACTCACTCTGAAAAGGCAGTACTTGAACCGTTCCGGGCACGGTTCGAACAACATGGGAATGGGTTGTGTCATAGGTAGTTACAGGCACATCCCGGACAATTTAGATTTATGACCCGATTTATCCGGGCAGGGTCATGTCTGGCATCGGTATTGCCAATATCGGGGCCGGAACTAACTACCTGGAAAGGGTACATCATGAGTGTGAGAGTCCTCACTAATCGGATCGTGTTGGGTTGGATAATACTGGTATTAATAGTCGCGTTGTTTGGTGGCTTTTCTGTGGCCGAGGCCGGCGATGGTCGGACTGCGGCTGATTTCCTGCTGGTAGGAGTCGGCGCCCGCGCGGCTGGAATGAGTGGAGCGTTTACCGCAGTTTCAGAGGGGGCGGCAGCTTCTTACTGGAACCCGGCCGGACTGACCGGCACTCGGGGCGGTGAACTGATGCTCGGCCATTTCGCCTGGTATCAGGATATTACCATAGAGCAGGGCACGATCGCGTATCAGCTTAGTGAGGTTTCCAGTCTGGCTGCCTCGATCACCTACCTCAATTACGGACAGATTGACGGCTACGACTATAATGGTTCGTTCACCCACGAAATCACCGCTTACGACTGGTCCGGTGCTCTCTCATTCGCCTTCAAAGCCAATGAGAACATCTCGGTTGGTTTAACAGCCAAGTTTATCAATCAGAAGCTGGATGATCTGAACGGCTCAACATTTGCGACCGATGTCGGCCTGAAATACAGCTCGGAGACTTTTGCCGTGGCTGCCTTCGTCGGCAATATCGGTCCGGACATCAAGTTCGACAATGTTTCCGAAGACCTGCCGTCACTTGCCCGGGTGGGTATCTCGGCGCTGCCCCTCAATGAGTCATTCCTTACATCGGTCGAGTTTGAAAAGCGCTTCCACGGTGGCAGCGTTATGCGCCAGGGCTTTGAATACAACTTTAACGAGATGTACTTCGTTCGCACCGGATACAATTTCTACCCGAATGAGGACGAGCGCTCCTTCGGCAACGGTATGTCTCTCGGTGTCGGGCTTAAACTGAGCGGAGCGGAATTCACCTATTCCTATACGCCAGAAGACAGCTATTCTTCGCAAGACCTGCATCGACTTTCAGTCTTGCTTAGATTCGGCAACTGACTACCAGGCCTCAAT
>DAOWIC010000308.1 GCA_030641085.1 Calditrichota bacterium | reverse complement strand
GGACCTGCCGCTCGCATACCAGGCGGCGACGGGTCTCTGAAAGGAACTCATCATGCTGAAGCTGGTCGGTACTGACGGCACTCGATTGTACTCATGGCCACTGGAACCCGGAACTCACAGTGTGGGACGGTCCTCATCCGATTCAGCCTTCGCAGTTTCAGATCGCACTGTATCGCGCAAGCACGCCAATATCGAAGTCTCCGCTTCCGGCCAAGGCTGTTACGTCACCGATCTGGGCAGTCGCAACGGTACTTTTGTCAACGGTGAGCGGCTCACTGCCCGAACCGCGATCTGTGACGGCGACCATATTGCTTTCGGCGATGTTGAGTTCAAGGTGACCGGCGAACAAGCCGACAGAACCGTCATCAGCAGACCGGACACAGTGCCCCTGTCGGAGCGCGACCCGGAGAAGTCGGTATACCTGTCAATCAACGAGGCCCTTAGTCCGCTGCCTGCGAAAGTAACCGATCTTCCCGATGTATTGCCGACGCTTTTCGATATGGCCAAGATTCTGGTTCTTCCGGAGCCGAAAGAGGCGATGCTGGAGCGGGCCCTGAAACTGGTCTCGCGCGTAATCCCCTCGGAGAGACTGGCGGTCCTGACAACCGACCCCGACCGCGAGGGCGAGGTCGTGACCGCCGCCTGTCTGCGTCCGGTAGACAAGGACCCGGGTTCGTTTACGCTGTCGAAAACGATTGTCGATGAAATCCTCACCGAGAAGAGTTCCATCGTGATCTCCGACCCGCAGGACGATCCCCGGTTCGCGCAACAGGAGTCGATCATTATGTCGCAGCTAAAATCGGCTATGGCGGTACCTTTGTTCGACGGCGGAGTGGTGCTGGGTTTGCTTTATGTCGATACCACCAATCCGGTTCACCGCTACAACGATGATTACCTGCGTCTGCTGGCCACCTTCGGTAACCTGATCGCCTCGCGTCTGCTCAACTACGAACTGTTGCATGAGCGGCAGGAGAAGCAGATGTTTGAGGCAGAACTAAAGCGGGCTTCCTCGATTCAGACCAATCTGCTTACCCGGGAGATTCCGCCGGTCGACGGTTACCAGTTGGACGCGATTCAGGAGCAGTGCCGCAGGGTCGGCGGTGATTTGTACGACATGGCGCTTCTTCCTGACGGCCGCCTGATATTCGTAGTGGCCGATGTCAGCGGCAAAGGCATGGGTGGCGCGCTTTTGATGTCAAACATCCTGGCCTCGTTCCGAATTCTTTATGCCGAACCGGACTTTGGCCTCACCAAAGTGGTCGGGCAGGTCTCGCGGCAGCTTTTCAAATACAGCGCGTCGGAGGATTTCGCGACACTCTTTATCGGTCTGCTTGATCCGGCGCAGAACGTCATCCGCTATCTGAACGCCGGACACAATCCCCCGATGCTGGTACGTGCCGGGGGAGAGGTCGAGTTGCTGGAACCGTCCGGGATAATGATCGGCGCCTTTGACTTCTGCGATTGGACCGAGTCAACGATCGACATGTCGCCCGGCGATCAGATGCTGATTTTCACCGACGGCGTGACCGAGGCCGACAAACAGGGTGAGTTCTACGGTGAGGAACGTCTGCAGGCGTTGGTTACGCAGGCGCGTAATATGTCTCCGGATAAACTGGTAAACTGCGTTATGGAAGATGTTATCGGTTTCATCGGCGACTCGCCCCGCTCGGATGATATAACCATGCTCGCAATCAAGAGGGTATAGCTATGCTGGAAGTTGGTCAACGGTTCGCTAATTTTAAGATCGAGAAAAAGCTCGGCGAAGGTGGCATGGGCGTGGTCTATCTGGCCGAGGATCTAAAGCTCAATCGCAAAGTCGCGCTAAAAGTGCTGCTCCCCGAATTTTTCGACAACTCCGAGCATCAGCAGCGTTTCCAAAGAGAAGCCAAAACAGCGGCCCAATTGTCACATCCGCACATTATGGCCATCCATAATATCGACACTGTGACCGATCCGAACACCAACCGTGAACTCTGCTACATTGTTATGGAATATATCGATGGCCAGTCGCTTTTGGGCTACATACGCGAGCGCAAGCCGGATATTACAGCTATGTTGTCACTGGCGGAGAAGATCGCCTCAGGACTGGCGGCTGCCCACAAGCAGAACATTGTCCATCGTGATATCAAACCGGAGAATATCCTCGTCAACGCCGACGGAGAGCCGAAGATACTGGATTTCGGTCTGGCTCGGGTCTCGGTGCCGATGTCCGGCGACGGCGACGGCGATTCGACTGAAACGATTTCACGCGAATTGACCCGGGCGGGCAAGATCCTCGGTACAGTTTCCTATATGTCGCCCGAGCAGGCGCGCGGTGAGACAGTTGACACTCGCTCCGATATCTTCTCGTTCGGCATCATGCTCTACATGCTGACTACCGGCGAGCTGCCTTTTTCCAGCGGCAGTCAGGTTTCCACGCTGGCAAAAATCCTCGAAGTGAAACACGAGTCGCCGCGGACGAAGAACCAGAATATCCCGGCCGAGTTGGAGCGCATTATCGATAAGTGTCTCCAGAAGGATCCCAACGATCGTTACCAGGATACCCGCGATCTGGTGGTTGATCTGCGGAGCCTGCGCCGTCAATTCGACAGCGGTATTACCGATGGTGTTTCGGCTATCATAGACGCTCCATCGGCCAGGAAGAAGACTTACGGGTTTCGCGGGAGTCGCATTGCACGTCTAATGATCGTCCTGGCCGTCGTCGCTATCGCACTTGTGATCTCACAGTTCGGAGCAGATGAACGTCCAGGCTCCGGCAGCACGGCGG
>DAOWIC010000105.1 GCA_030641085.1 Calditrichota bacterium | reverse complement strand
GTTCACCCCGGTCCAGCTGTTACCGTTGTCCTCTGACCGGAAAACACCGCCTCTATATGTCCCCGCAAAGACATGTCCACTCGAACTGATCGCTATAGATGAAATATCTCCACCATCAGGTCCATTTGTCTGACGCCAGAAATCCGATTCGATTCCTGGATTCACGCTTTTATCTTCTCCACAGCCGATTGTAGTGACGGTGAGAAAAAGCAGAATCAAACTGATTGCAATCAAGCGAACTATAAACATCGCGTGCTCCTCCCTCTGTAAATTTCGGCACTGGTAAGCTAAGGTAATAAAGTCGAACGTGGTGATCTTAGCCTTGCCACTCTATTATATCAGACAGCCCATTTTTTGTCAATGGTAATGAGAGAGTGGAATTAGCATCCCCTTTGCTCGCGACCTCACTATGCCAGGAATCGTGATAGCTCTTTTGATAGTCAAGTAATTAGCGCCGAGCAAGATATGGACCCTTAGCAACATTCTGTCAACACAATTGGCCGCACTACTGTGGCACAAAAAAAGCGCGACCGAAGCCGCGCTTTCTTGCGTTCGTTCAATACAAGTGATACCTGTCAATCTTTCATCGATGCCATGAACCGTTTGTTGTTTTTGGTCTTTTTCATCCGGTCCAGAAGGAACTCCATTGCCTCAATCGGATTCATCTCGGCGAGGAACTTGCGCAGGATCCAAATTTTGGAAAGCGTCTCCGGGTCCATCAGAAGCTCTTCCTTACGAGTCGACGAACGGTTGATGTCCATGGCCGGGAAGATACGTCGGTCGGACAGACGCCGGTCAAGCACCAGTTCCATGTTGCCGGTGCCTTTAAACTCCTCGAAGATGACCTCGTCCATGCGCGAGCCGGTCTCAATCAGGGCGGTGGCGATAATCGACAGCGAGCCACCCTCTTCGATATTACGTGCCGCGCCAAAGAATCGCTTCGGCTTGTGAAGGGCGTTGGAGTCGACACCACCGGAGAGGATCTTGCCCGAGTGCGGCACGACCGAGTTATGGGCGCGCGCCAGGCGGGTGACCGAGTCGAGCAGGATGACCACATCATGACCGTGCTCAGTCAGGCGCTTTGATTTTTCCAGCACCATGTTGGCCACCTGTACGTGGCGTTCGGCCGGTTCGTCGAAGGTAGACGACACCACTTCGCCCCTGACCGAGCGCCGCATGTCGGTGACTTCTTCGGGGCGCTCGTCAATCAGCAGCACGATCAGCTTGACATCGGGATGATTGGTGGTAATTGCCTGGGCGATCTTTTGCAGGATCATCGTCTTGCCCGCTTTGGGCGGCGAGGTGATCAGTGCACGCTGGCCTTTACCGATCGGGCACATCAAGTCGATAATGCGCGTTGTCAGTTCCTCCGGGTCCGTCTCCAGTATAAACGCTTCCTCCGGATAGAGCGGGGTCAGGTTGTCGAAAAGCGTTTTGTGTTTGGCTTCTTCCGGGTCCGAGTAGGTAACCGCCTCGATCTTCAACAGCGCGAAATAGCGCTCGTTGTCCTTGGGCGGGCGCACCTGGCCGGAGATGATATCGCCGGTGCGCAGGTCGAAACGTTTGATCTGCGAGGGCGAGACATAAATATCATCCTGTCCCGGTAAATAATTGTAATCAGGCGATCGAAGAAAGCCGTAACCTTCCTCCAGTTGTTCCAGCACACCCTCGGCCAGAATTGTACCATCCTTTGACGAGGCGGACTCCATGAGCTTGTAGATCAACTCGGACTTGCGCAGTCCGGAAACGCCGGGGATATCGCGCTCTTCCGCCATTTTCAGAAGGTCGGCGATAGTTTTCGATTTGAGATCGGCTAACTCCATACCAGTATCCCTTGTCTGTTCTATTAGATAATTATTCGCGTCAACATTTATTCGTCGGCGAGGCTCTCAACCGGAGCGTCGCCCCATAGTTTTTCAAGCGCGTAAAACTGGCGCGTCGGTTCGGCGAAGACGTGAACAACCACGTCAATATAATCCAGCAGCACCCAGTTTCCCTCGGTAAGTCCCTCCCGGTGGAACGGCTTGTGTCCCGCATCCAGCAGCCCGTCATATATCGCGTTGGCAATCGCCTTAACATGCACGTCCGCCCCCCCCGAAACAATGACGAAATAGTCGCACACCGATGAGAGAGTCTTAAGATTAAGGATCTTTACATCAAAACCTTTTTTGGAGAGCGCCAGGCGGCCGACACTGCGGGCAAGAGCGAGGGGGGATAATTTCTTCAAATCTGTTTCCTGTCACTCCTTATCTGAAACCTGCGGCAGGCGGACCGCCTCATAGTCGGTCCCGAGCACGAGTGTCGCCGACACCTGCCGGTAGTTGTTTTCAATCGCTTTATATATAACTTCCGCTTCGTTCAGCCCCAGGCGTCGCGCCAGCAGACGGGCGGCGGTGCGGTCTTCCTCGCGGGAGATAATAAATGACCTGTGAACCGGCCTGGTATCAAAGTCGTCGGTGTCCACCACCCTGATCTGCAGATCTTGATCGGCGTAACTGTCCAAATAGTCCGACATCCTCGATGCCAGCCCCGATTCGCCGCAGCCATTTAGAACCTGCAGTCTGACCAGATAACGGGGAGCCTCCACTGTCCGGGTAACACCCTGGGTAACCTTGATCGTCAGCGATGCCACAAACAGTACGACAATAACAAAGGCGACTGCAATCGCCAGTTCAAGATACCGGCCGAATGGAAATGACTTTTGGGTTCGCTTCTTAGGCATTAATGATTATATCTGGTGATTATCTTTTGGTTAAGGTTTAAATTGTCAGGATTCCGAATGAAGGGAGGGCTCAGGATGTTTCTTGCGGACAGACTCCACTTAATTAAAGGTTTATCGCGTCAACCATGATCCATATGGGACAAAATAGGGATTCGCAAAGCCATTGTAGCGCTGGTAACCGACCGACATCTGAAAACTTTCTGACGGCTTGTACTTGAGGAGGAAACCCGGCAGGAAGGCAGCATCGCTGTTGCCCTCACCGACAAGCGCTCCGGCGTTGTGTGACACACCCAAATTGAAGGTGAGCGAGAGCTTGGAGGAGAACTCGTAAAACATGGCCGAGTTCCACAGACCTACCGATCCGGATCCATAGCCGCCGGAAAAGAACGAGACCGAGTAGCTATTGGACCATTTCACGCGCGACAGGTCCAAAAGCGAAAACGGGGTTGAAGCCGGCTCCATACCATAGCTGGTAGTAGGCCTGTAATCCTGAACCTCGGCTTCATCGGCAAGCTGGGCGGAGACTGTCCCGGCTACCAAAAGTACGGTTAAGATTGCTACGATGTTCTTCATTCTGAATGAATCCTCATCTGCAACACCAATTTAAGCCAATTTCCCCAAGATGGTCAACCTAAAAACGCTATCTGATTTATCGACCGGATCGATATAACGGTTTAATTCACTTCTATTTATAATACGCTTCGACCGGATCATTCGCCTAATAAAATCAGTCGCGGTCGGTAAAATGCTGCGCCAGCGCCTCGAGCTGCTCGGCGGAATTTATACCGAGTCCTTCGCTGGGATCCTCGAGCTTTTTCACCGACACGCGCAATCCTTTGTCGTACAGAATCTTGATGCAGTCGGTAAGGTAATATTCACCCTGCGCGTTGCGATTGTCAATACCTCTAAGTGTATCGAATAGTATCTGATTGTCGAAACAGAAGGTTCCGGTATTGATTTCGTTAACCGCCCGCTGGTCGTCGGTGGCGTCTTTTTCCTCCACAATCGCCTCGAGAATATCGGTTTCGCCCCGGCGAATTATCCGTCCGTAGCCGGAGGCATCGTCGAGTACCGCCGACAGACAAGTCGCCGCCGCGGCGGTGCTTTCGTGGGCGAGGAATAACTGCTCGATAGAGTCGGCCGATAAAAACGGCACATCGCCCAGCGCGACCAGGGTCGTGCCTGAGAAATCGGCCAGGGCTTCGCGCGCCATCTCAACCGCGTGGCCGGTGCCAAGTTGCTCGGTCTGCCAGACAAAATCGACCGGGTAACCGGCCAGTGCCTGCTTTACCATCTCGCCCTTGTAGCCGATCACGATCACGATTCGCTCGAAATTCAGTTTTGCCAGGGTATCGAGCAGGATTTGAATTATCGGGCGGCCGTTGATAGAGTGCAGCACTTTGGGCAGGTCGGACTTCATCCGCTTCCCTTTGCCGGCGGCCAGCACTATAGCAGCTCTGGACTCAGACAATACGTTTCCCCTCAAATTGATATGATTGATCAGGATTGGACAAAATCAGCGTGCGGTCGGTTTGTTGCTCTTGTCAACGTGCACCACCGCCGGTTGGTAGGCAGCGGCCTTCTCTTTCTCGATTTGGCCGTATGCGATAATGATGACCAGATCGCCGATATTTCCCTTACGGGCGGCGGCGCCGTTTAAAGCGATGGTCCCACTTCCGGCCTCGCCCCTGATAACATAAGTCTCGAACCGCTCGCCGTTGCTGATATTGGCCACCTGCACCTTTTCGTACTCGATCAGGTCAGCCAGACGCATCAGGTTCTCATCGATTGTGATCGAGCCGACATAATCAAGGTTGGCATCGGTCAACGTGGCCCGGTGAATTTTCGATTTACAGACAGATACTAACATCTCTTCTCAAACCCATAAATTATAGCTGTCAATCACCCAATATACTTATTTCGGTTTCTTACGCAAGAAGTTTCACACCTTGAAACAAGACCTGCGCGGTAGATATAACCGCAAGAAGGGCAAATAGTTCCCGCCCTGTGCTTTAATTGGCAACAACTGTTGCCGCTCAGGCCTGAAGCCTCTACGCCGTGATCTCCACCCAGGTGCGCGAGGGGTATATTTCCAACTCCTCGGTCAAATCATCGACGGCCCGAACCAGATTTTTCCAGCTTACCTGATGCTTTGCCTGCTTGGCCGAAAGCCACCGAAATTCGCAGTTTTCCGGCGACAGTTTCACCTCGGCGTCCTCCGGCACCACCGCTACGATCAGCGGCAGCAGCCAGATAGCGTCGTATTCCGGTTCGTAAAATTGAACCACGTATTCCGTCGCCCACATGCAGCTCGGCTTGAGGCCGGTCTCTTCCATCAGTTCGCGCACCACTACCTGTGCCACCGTCTCGTCACCCATCTTACCGCCGGTCATAAAACCCCAGTAACCACCGTAAGACTCGGTTTCGGCTCGTTTCAGTACCAGGAACTTCCAGCCGTCGTAATCCTTCTTGATAACGGCGACATTGACTCCCGGCGACTCTATTTTGATATTCGTTCGTTCAGCCATAACTCCACTACCGTTTATATTTCTTGCCGTTCAATAACTCAGATAATAAACGCAGCCCTGCGAAAAGGTCAACCCCAAATGGGGCTTAAGTTGGAGAAAAATGGGGGTGGCTCAGGTTCTGATTCCGCCGGAGGCGGGCTTGTAACCTGACGCCGGTTCGCGACGGAAGACTGTCAGGTCACACGCCCGCCTTCGGCGACCGCAGGACCTGACAGAACGAGATATTCGCCCGTGATGGGTCGTCGTAGGCATTTGATTTATCAAATGCTTGCCACGGACATGATAAATCATGTCCCTACCCACAGCGTTTCGAATCAGGACAGCTTCATATTGTCGATCAGGCGGACCTTGAAAAGCCGGACGGCGAGAGAACAGATTGTGTTTTGCGCGGTTTTTTCTAACGGCTTGAGCGTGTTCAGATCGGTAAAGGCGATATAGTCGATTTTCGCTGTCGGGCAGTGGCCGCTGATTACAGCCCGCATCTCTTTTTCGATTCGGCGGCAGTTCGTCTCCCCCGACTTTACCATTGCCTTCGCGGTGCGCAGAGCGTAGTAGAGGCAAAGCGCTTCCCGGCGTTGTTCGGGCGTGAAATACTTGTTACGGGATGACATCGCCAGCCCGCCCTTTTCGCGCACAGTGGGAGCGATTATTAACTTAATCGGGAATCCGAGATCGCGCAGCATCTGTTTCAGCACCACCGCCTGCTGGTAATCCTTCATACCGAAGACGGCGACATCCGGCCGGGTGATATTGAACAGCTTGGCGACAATGGTCGTCACGCCACGAAAATGGGTCGGGCGGCTCTCGCCCTCGAGCGTCTGGGTCAGATCGGCGACCGTCACCCACGTCTGAAAATCATCCGGGTAGATATCGGCCGCTTTCGGGATGAAAACAATCTCGCTGCCCGCCGAGCCGATCCGCTTGATATCGCCCTTTTCATCGCGCGGGTACTTGTCGAGGTCCTCGGTCGGGGCGAACTGGGCCGGGTTGACAAAGATGGAGGTAATGACAATATCGGCCTCTTTTTTCGCCTTTCGGATCAGGGAAAGATGCCCCTCATGCAGGAATCCCATAGTGGGCACCAACCCGATTGTCTGGCCTTTGGCGGCGATCTCGCGCGCAACGCGCTGCATCTGTTTTATCGATCGGATGATTTTCATGGGGGGAATATAACCGATGGCGGGTGATTGTCAAAGGATGAGTGGGGGGGCCTATGTCACAACACGTGCCCGGCAGGTGCCCTCACCTGCCGCGATATAGCCATAGCGATGGGGCAGACGAGGGCGTCTGCCGCCCACAAGGGCGTAGGCATTTGATTCATCAAATGCTTGCCGCGGACATGATAAATCATGTCCCTACGACTGGTTTTCACCGCAGTAGGTCGGTACTCCGAGTCGCC
>DAOWIC010000154.1 GCA_030641085.1 Calditrichota bacterium | reverse complement strand
GGCAACAACACGCTGGTGTTTGCTTCGGACACGCCGTTAGGTCATGCAGAACCTGATACCCTCTGTACCCGACTGACCCGATTCGGCTACGAATCGCGCTACTATAGCGCCGACCGACTGGCCGACCGTCTCGATCCATTCAAGCTGGAGCGACTCGCTCAGGCACTCGGGCAATCGAATGAGATCAACAGCGTCACGCGGCCGTTGCTTTCGTATTATCAGACTATTTACCGCTCCAAGGCAAGCGGCATAGATCGCTCCGTTTTCACCTGGCTACGACAGCACCAATGGTCGATATTGTTGCTGCCGGTTCTGATACTGCTGTTGTTTTCGTTCACTGTGCGCTCAAAGAGAGGCTCCCAATCCTACGGTCTGTTTCTATATTTTGTCGCCGGGGCGGTTTCGTTGTCGCTGGAGTTGGTATCGTTCTACGTCTACCAATCATCGGCCGGTTCGCTATATGCCGAAATGGCCATTTTGATCGGGGCGTTTATGCTCGGTCTTGCTCTCGGCACCTATACCGCGATCCGTTGGGCGAGCGAGAGCAAAGGCGGCCCGGCCCTGATGATGTTGCTCGCGGCGACTATGATATTTCTCTTCACCTGGGATACGGTTCATTCGCAGGCGCAACTCTTATATCACGCTGCCTTCCTGCTCGTAGTCGCCATCGCGACCGGCAGCCTGTTCGTAGCCGCAACGCATATCTATTATGGCGACGGCCATTCTGGGAACCGTGGTACCGGTTATGCTGTCGAGATCGCCGGCTCTGCAGTCGGAGCGCTTTTCGCGACGACGCTGCTGCTGCCGTTCATCGGCCTGGGCTGGCTACTTCTGTCGCTTGCCCTGCTGATCGTTCTTTCTCTGGGGGGACTAATCGTATGTCAGAGAGGCTGACTTGCTCGTAGCTCAGGCGCCTTCGGTAGTGTCCTGACGTTTGCGTCTGCGTTCGAGCAGGATCTGGTTTTTCGAGGAGCGAGACTCTCCCACCGACGTGATATAAACCGCCGAGCGGTCATTCACCGGGCAGGCGAATTCGCACGCCCCGCAGCCGGTGCACAGGCTCGGATCAATATACGGCTTTTTCACCGTCACTTCGTGGCCTTCCCGATTGGTGACTACCTCTTCCTTGAGATAGACCGCTTTCGGTGAGGTGGGGCACCATTCTTCACAGACAATGCATGGGGTGGCCATCGCCCACGGCAGGCAGCGGCCGCGGTCGATGAAGGCAGTGCCGATACTATTCGGGGGAGTATCCTTGTCACCGACTTTCTCAACTTGCGTCAGCTCCAGAATCGCGCCGGTCGGGCAGACCTGACCGCAGAGGGTGCAGGTCGGCTCGCAATAACCGATACGGGCGATTAAAATCGGTGTCCACAAACCTTCCAGCCCCGATTCGAGCAGGGTCGGGTGGAGGGCGTTATTTGGACAGACCCGCATACACTGGCCGCACCGGATACAGCGCTCGAGGAAGCGCTGTTCGTCGGTTGAACCGGGCGGACGAATAAGATTTGCTTTGAAATTGACCTCAAAGGCATCACCGGAACGGATCAGCGGGTAAAGAGCGAGTCCGCCCGCCACCGAAGCGGTCAGTTTGCGGCGCGTGATGTCAATCTTCTGGGTCGGAGCGGGGTTCTTTTTTGTGGTCTCATGATTGGGGAAGAACCTGAAACTGAGCGAACCCTGCGGACATGATGCCTGGCAGTTCAGACAGAGATGGCATTCCGCCTGACGCCAGCGCGCGCCGACATCCGGGTTGTCCGCCCCCTGGCAGGAAAGCAGGCATTTGTCGCAGTGATCGCATGAGGTTTCATCCTTCTGCAAGCCAAAGATTGCGTAACGTGAGAAGATTCCCAGCAACGCTCCCAGCGGACAGATCCCGCGGCACCAGAAGCGCGTGAAAATCCGGTTCAGCGCGAGAATAATCAGGAAGAAGATACCGATCGACAAAATCGTGTGGAAGTGCGCCTGTCGGAAAGGCAACAGAAACGACGCAAACAGGTCGAAGACCCACTGGGCGACCGAAATCAGCGGTGCGAAACCGGACAGTTTGACCCATCCGAGCATACCGATGGCGGCGGTATGAATTGTCGGTAGCACTGCGGTTCCAATCGAGCGCGCCAGCAGGGCCAGAGGGTCCAGAAGGCCGATCTGCAGAGTGCCCAGAAACGACGCGGTTAGAAAAACAAGCAGGATATAGTATTTTATGCGTTGGTATTTTTTGTACCGGTTGGAATCGATCAGCCCCGTGCCCTTGCGGCGAAGCCGTTCGGACGGAATCTCTGATATCCAGTGATTAAGCGAACCCAGAGGACAGACCCAGCCGCAGAAAAACCGTCCCAGAAAGATGGTCGGTATCAAAATCACCAGCGACCAGAGTAATCCCTTATAAACCGACCCGGTGGCCAGCAAAGTTGCCAGCGCTACCAGCGGATCAAATTCCAGAGCGATCGAGACCGGCAGGGGAAGACGAATGTCGTCCGCGGCCGACGGATCGAAATCAGCCTCAAAAGTTGTTTCCAGAATAAGCCAGAAGAATATCAGGAAAAAGAGGACCTGGCTGATGCGGCGAAGGTTGCGGACAGTCCTGATACTCATCATATTATCTCTTTATATCCCGCCGCGCGGTAATCCACCGTGCCGAGTCCGGATTGTTCCGCCAGCAAAAAGTGACTGACATTGGCGCCCTCCAGTCCGAGAAACTCGGCCGCGCGCGAATCTCCCGCTACCTGGTCGGTGGCACAGATAACCGTGTCGTGACGCGCGACATCATCCAGCGAACCCCCCTGCGGGCCACTTCGAAGCAGCACGCGGGTGGCATCGATAACCGTCAGCGTGGGCGGGCAAAAGGCGGCCAGATCGACAATGGACTGATCGATCTGTTGATGGAGCTGATAGCGCGGACCGCCGATTATGCCATACAGGTTTTTCATCCCGATCGTGCAGTCGGGCAGCGAGTGTTGTTTTACAATCGGCATGTTGATCAGCCGGTCGGTCTGTACGAAATACTTCAGGACCGGCCATTCAGTCAGCAGTTTTCCCTTGAGATCGGTGCGGACAAAATCATCGTCAACCGCCAGGATTACCCGCGCTCCGGCTTTTTCCGCCTCTTCGCGGATTCCGGAACGAATAAAACAGCGCCGGGCGTCGTTACAGGTAACATCGGTAACGATCACTTCTTCAGCGCCGGCAGCCAGACACTGGCGCACCATCTCACCGACCAGTATCGGATTGGTATTGGCCGCCTGTTCCGGGGCGCGATCCCAGCCGACATTCGGCTTTATCGTTACCCTTTCTCCCGGCTGAACAAAACGGTCGATGCCGCCGATCGCCTCCAGGGCAGCATTTAAGGCGGTAACCGGATCGACATTGTTCGCAAGCGTTACGGCAGGAAACGAAGGATCGGCAGGTACGCGGAAGTCGTTCAGTTTTACAATCGCCGGGATGTAAGTTGTTGTCACGCGGTTGTGAAAAGCGAGGCCGGTAGCTCCTGATACAGCCGCCACAGCCACGGCTTTGCCGGTTTGCCTGAGAAAGTCTCGGCGCTTCATAGGCCTCCGTTGTCGAATTGACTGATTTAACAGAAATATAAAAAGTGTTAAAGGGCCACGCAAGCGGCTTTAAAACCGGCTCAACGCGCGCAGGAACAATGGCGGGTTGCCGACTGACCGCACAACCTCTATCATTGCTGTTAGAGACGGGGGAAAGCACACATTTGTTGCCCTGAGCCGTTCCTCGCTCGTAAAGACACCATCGGAGCGAAAACCCAAGCCGCCAGCACCAGGAGAATGATCAGAGTGACTCTGCCTATTTCTGTTGCCTTTCCCAACACATGAGTTCGCATTGTGCGAGTGCTCCGTCTATTCAGATATTACGCGAGGCTGTGGTGAATTCACCCCCTGGGCTGGCCAAAATCAAAGAGTAAACTCGATCCGAGCCATCCACTAAACTTGTCCGATGGCGATGTTAATTAACTGAAGGGCATGAATTTGGCGATTGACAAAAATCGAAAATTATGTAGTTTGAGGTGATGAGTACTCGTGGATTTTGCAGAATAATTCAATCTATAGCCATTATCATCGGTCTATCATATACCGTATGGGCTTCGGACGTCGAAAACCTCGACATCGATTTCACGTCCAATCCAAGACTGCTTCCCTACCAGATGACTTCCCTGCGTCACACCGACTGGGGGATGAGTAGGCTGGGGGTCCGTAACGAGATGCAGGTCTATTATCCCCAGCGGCCGGGGTCTGATTCGGTTCTTATAGTTCACGTCTTCAACCGCCGCCAGAATCTCGCCAATCCGGCCATTGTGAGCTATAACACGCTCGAAAGGGTGCTCGACCATGATCCGATATATGTCACCTTTTTCACTTACACTTTTTATCACGACAGCCGGGCCGGTGAGAGGGTGATTGCAGCAGCCTGCTATCGGAATGATTCCGCCTTCGTAGCCCGGATCATACCCGGAGAGGATCAGTATGATCTCATCTTCCTGGCCACCGGAACCGATCACAACGGAGACGATGAATGGACGCCCGGATTCAGTATGCCTCTCGTTGAGGACTATGACTACGACGGTCGGGAAGAGGTCTTTGTTTATCTCGGTCCGGGCCGTGATCTCGAACCGCGAGTTTTGTACTGTCTCGATATGGAAGATCAGCGGATCGAGTGGTCGTTGCCGGTGGCGCCGCACGTCAACGCCAAAGACCTGCTCAGTTGCCGCGACTCGATCAACCCGGAGGTCGTTTTCACCTGTTACAACGTGTGGAACGGTGTGTCCGACGAAAATTTCAGTGATCACTACTGCTACCTGGCGAGAGTGAACAACCGGGGCGAGGTTGTGTATAATCGGATTATCTCCGAGGAACATGGTGGCAGGGGGCTGTGGCCGGCGGAAGTGGAAGGGCAGTTTTACCTGTTTCACGCCCTGCCCCTGATCAGTAGCGAGGATTCTCTTTTCTTGCCGCCCAGTCGTTACCAGTTGTCAAAGATAGATCGCGATTGCGCCCTGCTGAAAACCATCGATGTCGGCCACAAGATGATCGATCTCTGGCTGTCCGATTATCAGCAGGACGGTACGCTCGAT
>DAOWIC010000162.1 GCA_030641085.1 Calditrichota bacterium | reverse complement strand
GGTAAAATCGGCGGTTACTGAGTATTTGTTGGACCTGATGTAAACCTCTGAGCCATTGTGTCTTGTCGCCAGCAGAACCGGTGCGGAGCCGCTGGATTGCTCCAGAATCCTAAGGGCCGTATCAATAGTCTTATCGGAGCAATCTTCACCGATCTTTATAACCAGTTGGCAGTTGAATCGTTCCGTAAGTTTTTCCAGCGGAAGCACTTCCGTGGCGACAATCTTGACCGCCTGACCCTCGCGGGTGGAGACCCGGCCGGTTACCAGCACCATTTTCTCTTCGACGATATGCTCCCGGTTTTTCTCAAAGCAGTCGGAAAACATGATCGACTCCATAGAGCCGGTGTAGTCCTCGAGCGTCACGAAGCCCATCTGGTTGCCCTTTTTGTCGAGCTTGGCTTTTATCGACGTGATTATCCCGCCGATTGTCGCCTCATGGCCGTCGGAAAACGACGAAAGATCGCCCACCGACGACGTGGTGAAGTAGGTCAACTCATCGCGGTACTTATCCAGCGGGTGGCCGGAGATGTAGTAGCCGAGCATGGCCCGTTCCTGAGCGAGCTTTTTGGAGTTGGGCCATTCCGGTATATCGGGCAGTTTAGGGGCGACTCTTTCGATCACCCCGCCGCCGTCGGCGAACAGGTCATGGGTGGTGGTTTGCTCGCCCACTTTGTGTCCGAACTCGAGCATCGCCTCAACCGCCTCAAACATTTGCGCGCGGTTTCCCGCCAGCGAGTCACAAGCGCCGGCGGCGATCAGTGATTCCAGCGTGCGTCGGTTGATGTTTTTCGATGGCGTGCGGCTAACCAGGTCGGCCAGGGTGGTGTACCTGTCACCGGATGCGCGCCCCTGGGCAATCGTGCGCGCCGGACCCTCGCCGACGTTTTTCACCGCCAGCAAACCGAACCGGATCCGACCGTCGACCACGCAAAAATCGGTCCGGCTTTCGTTCACATCGGGTGGCAGCACCTCAATACCCATCCTGCGACACTCTTCTAAAAGCATGCAGACGCGGTCGGTGTTGTTGATTTCGGAGGTCATCAGCGCCGCCATGAACTCTTTCGGGTAGTAGCGTTTGAGCCAGGCGGTCTGGTAGGCGATAAAGGCGTAGCAGGTCGAGTGCGCCTTGTTGAATCCGTATCGGGCGAAGGTTTCGATTTGGCTGAATACTTCGGTGGCGATTTTGCAGTCGGTCCCTTTGGCATCGGTTCCGGCCAGGAAATCTTTTTTCTGCTCGGCCATCAGGTCGGAGTCTTTTTTGCCCATCGCTTTGCGCAACAGGTCGGCCTTGCCCATGCTGTAGCCTGCCAGGGCGTTGGCGATGTGCAGCACCTGCTCCTGGAAAACGATCACGCCATAGGTGTTACCGAGGATCTTCTCAAGGTCAGGGTGCAGGTACGTTATCTCACTCGCGCCCTTTTTGCGCTCGATATAGGTATCGATCATACCGGAGTCGAGCGGCCCCGGACGGTAGAGCGCGTTCATGGCGGTGATATCGGTAAAATTCTCCGGGCCGAGTTTGCGCAGGTAGTCACGCATCCCCGGTGATTCAAACTGGAAGATACCGATTGTCTCGCCGCGCGCGAACAACTTGTAAACCTCAGGATCATCCAGCGCGATGTTGTCCAGATCAACCGTCAGGTCGGGATGGGCCTCTTTCATCAGCTTGAGGGCGTCATCGATAACCGTCAGTGTCCGCAGGCCGAGGAAGTCCATCTTGAGCAGGCCGATCTGCTCGACCATTTTCATGTCGTACTGGGTTGTGATTTCGTCTTTGCTTCCCTTGAATAGCGGCACGTAGTTGGTCAGGGCGGAGGGGGCGATAACCACTCCGGCGGCATGGGTGGAGCAATGCCGCGCCAGTCCCTCGAGCGTGAGCGAATAATCAATCAGCTTCTCGATCCGCTTGTCCTCTTTGATCAGATCCTTCATTTCGGTCGATTTTTTCAACGCGTCAGTAAGCGTTACTCCCGGACCCTCGGGCACCATCTTGGCGATCCGGTCCACCTCACCGTACGGTACGCCCAGCACCCGCCCGACATCTCGTATAACTCCGCGGGCCGCCATGGTGCCGAAGGTGATTATCTGGCAGACATTGTCGGCGCCATACTTGTGGATTACGTACTGGATGATCTTGTCACGGCCGCGATCGGCAAAATCGATATCTATGTCCGGCATTGAGATTCGTTCCGGGTTGAGAAACCGTTCGAAAAGCAAGTCGAATCTTATGGGATCGATATTGGTGATCTTCAACGCGTAGGAGACCAGCGAACCGGCGGCGGAACCGCGGCCCGGCCCGACCGGCACTTTCTGCTCGCGGGCGTAGTCGCAGAAATCCTTGACGATCAGGAAATATCCGGCGTACCCCATCTGCTTGATCACGCCCAGTTCGTATTCGAGGCGCTCAGTCACGGTGTCGTCGATCTTTTCGTATCGCTGTTTGAGACCTTCGTCGCAGAGATAGCGAAGGTATTCATCCGGCCCGACATACGATTTCGGAATCGGGAACTTCGGCAGCTTCAGCTTGCCCAGTTCAAGTTCGAGATTGCAGGCTTCGGCGATGCGTACCGTGTTGGCCAGCGCCTCGGGGAAATCGCCCAGCACCTCCTCCATCTCCGCCGGCGACTTGAAATAGATCTGGTCGGAGTTGTATCGCATGCGGTCGGTATCGCTGACAAACTTGCCGGTCTGAATACAAAGCAGGGCGTCATGGGCTTCGGCATCCTTGCGGTGCAGGTAATGGCAATCGTTGGTGGCCACCAGCGGGATACCGGTCTCGCGCGAGATCGCTTCAATTCGAGGCAGCAGGTGCAGTTCCTTTTCGAGGCCGTGGTTCTGAATTTCGAGGAAGAAATTCCCCTCGCCGAAAATGTCATTCAACTCTCGCGCGGTGGCCACCGCCTGATCAACATCGCCGCGCAGAAGATTCCAGTTTACCTCGCCTTTGAGGCAGGCCGAGGTGGCGATCAGGCCGTCGGCATGCGCCCGCAACAACTCCTTGTCGACCCGTGGTCGGTGGTAGAAACCCTCCAGAAAGGCGGCCGAGGTCAGTTTGATCAGGTTCTTATAGCCGGTGTCGTTGCGCGCCAGCAGCACCAGGTGAAAACCGCCGTCGGGAAAACGATTGGACGGTTTTTTATCGTGGCGACTGCCGCCCGCCACATAGGTTTCGCAGCCGATGATCGGCTTGATGCCCGCCTTTTCCGCAGCTTTATAGAACTCGACGGTACCGTGCATCGCGCCGTGGTCGGTCATCGCCAGGGCGGGCAGCTTGTGCTCTTTGGCCCTGACGAAGAGGTCTTTTAAGCGTATCGCGCCGTCGAGCAGGCTGTATTCGGTGTGCAGGTGCAGATGTGTAAAGCGT
>DAOWIC010000255.1 GCA_030641085.1 Calditrichota bacterium | reverse complement strand
CTGGTATGAAAAGTTTTCTCACGACGCTACTCCTTTATGGATTGGTAATACAGCTCATCCTCAATCGGTTAACAATATACTACTTTTCGAGTTTCGGTCAAACAGTTTTAATGAGATATGGACTACTCTGGGCCACAAACTCAAGGTTGGCGACAGGTCCTTCCTGTTAAACAGTTTCGCCGACAGTTCCGTTCCGGAAATCACAAAAATCTTACTTGACAAACCGACCATGAAATAATATATTCGCCTATCCGGATATATTCATATGGAAACAATTATGATTCATCAAATCTTCAAGGCTCTGTCGCAATCGATACGACTGCGGATAGTGATAATGCTATTGGATCGCGAGTTGTGTGTCTGCGACCTTATCCAACTGCTTCAGTTGCCCCAGTCAACGGTCTCGCGCCACATGTCCCGGCTCAGGGCGGCCGAGCTGGTGATTGATAGGCGCGAGGGCAAGTGGGTTCATTATCGACTGGCTGCAGGAACGGACCGGCGGCTCGACGGTCTGTTCAAATATCTGCGCTCGCTGCGCGACCTGCCGCCTTATGGCGACGATCTGGCCAATCTCGATAAATACCTTGACGAAAAGAGCGGACTCGAATGCGAATGAACAGATTGCGGGAAGTTTTCCATGAGTGAACGCGCCCTGTCACGATTTGAGAAATATCTGACCCTCTGGGTTTTACTGGCGATCATCGCCGGAACCTTGGTCGGATGGCTATTCCCCGGCCTTTCGGTCCTGCTGAATCGACTGTCGTACGCCGAGGTCTCGATTCCGATAGCAATCTGTCTCTTTCTCATGATGTTCCCTATCATGGTGAAGATCGACTTCTCCAGCGTTAAAGATGCCGCCCGCAACGCCAAACCAGTGGGCCTCACGCTGGTGGTCAACTGGCTGATCAAGCCGTTCACGATGTACGCCATCGCTTATTTTTTCCTGGGCTATTTGTTCAAGGACCTGATCGGCGGCACCGAGATAATCCGCGGTGGCGAGGTCGCGACCTACCGCGCTTCCATGTCCGGGGCGATCCTGCTCGGTATCGCGCCATGCACGGCGATGGTGCTCATGTGGGGCTATCTGGCGCGGGGCAACGATGCTCTGACCCTGGTCATGGTCGCGGTGAATTCGCTTCTGATGCTCGTCCTCTACGCACCACTGGGCGGGTTTTTGCTCTCGGTCAACAAGATGCCGATTCCGTGGGTGACTATCCTGCTGTCGGTGTTGATCTATGTCGGGCTGCCGCTGATCAGCGGATACTACACGCGCAAGAAGATACTGCAGAAAAAAGGATTGGACTATTTCAACGCCGTCTTTCTTCATCGCCTGACGCCGGTAGCGATCATTGCCCTGCTGACAACGCTGGTGGTTTTGTTTGTGCTCAAGGGTGAAATAATCATCAACAAGCCGTTTGATATTGTCCTGATTGCGATACCGCTTTTTGTCCAGACAGTTTTTATCTTCACTATCGCTTACCTCGCCGCGCGTTTCTTGCGGCTACGGTATGTCGATGCCGCCCCGGCGGCAATGATCGGCGCCTCCAATCATTTTGAGGTTGCCATCGCCACCGCGGTGATGCTGTTTGGATTAAACTCCGGGGCTGCAGTCGCCACCGTGGTGGGGGTTCTGATCGAGGTGCCGGTGATGTTGATGCTGGTCAGGTTTTGCCTGAGAACAGAAGGGTGGTTTTCAAAATGAAGCTGCTGGTGTTATGTACCGGCAATTCCTGCCGGTCCCAGATGGCCGAGGGATTCCTTCGCGCTCATTTAAGAGACAGCGACTACATTATCTCGGCCGGTCTCGACCCGCAGGGGCTGAATCCGCTCGCGGTTGGAGTCATGGGCGAGGCCGGGATAGACATCTCCGGCGGGACGTCGAATCACGTCAACGACTACGTCGACCGACAGTTTGATCACGTTATCACAGCCTGCGACAGCGCCGCCGCCAACTGTCCGGTCTTTCCCGGCGGAGGCAACCGTCTGCATTGGCCCTTCGATGACCCGGCGCACGCAACCGGCACCGACGAGGAGGTGCTCAAGAAGTTTCGCCGAGTGCGCGACGAGATCAAGGAAAAGATAACGGACTGGATGAAGGAATTACGTTCGGCCGGATAGCCGGCATGGCTTATTGGTCAAACAGCGTCGGCTGGTAACTGGCCCAGGTGCTCGGTTCGATCTTGTACTCGTACTTGTAGATGCAGTCCCCCTTCTTGCACACACGCGGCTTGCGGCGTGAGATATAGTCGAAGCTCTCCCCACATACCGCGCAGGTCGCTTTCTTCCAGTCAAGTTTCGGTACGGTCGGTCCGGCGGTCTTGCAGTCGCGCGTGGGTGTCCCGGGTGGTTCGTTGGTAGTATCGGTTCGTCGCATCTTGATAGGCAAAGTAGGCAGTTCAACGCTTTTTCTCAATCACTTTGTATAATGAACCAGAAAAAAGAGAGATGCGCACTCACTGCTACTCTCCGAAATCTCTCAGCCGGATTTTATGAGGGCGTCCAAGGTGGCGGGTCTTTGTTTGGTCACGTTCTGCCTCAAACGAAGGGTGAGTACGGTACTGGTTTCGTCATGCTATAACAAAAGTAACGCAGCTTAGTTCGATTCGTTTGGGTCGGGTGAGAGTGAGGCTATGAGGGTACCGGGCCGCCGGTTACGGCCCGGTGATTTCCCTGAAATATTCTGCACGGCTTTCTTTGGCAACCGAGCCGGTGGGCAGTTTCAGCACTTCGAGAGCGAAAGCGCGCTTCCCTTTTATCTGAATGATGTCGTTTACCTTAACCTGGTAGGAGGGTTTGACAGTGCGCCCGCCGACGTCGATCAATCCGTTTTGCCCAAGCTCCTTGGCGATTGTCCGGCGTTTGATCACGCCGACCGTGCTGAGATAGTCGTCAATCCGCATCCTATGGGTTGAGGCTCGTTTTGATGTAGGTTTTCTCCTTCAGCTTCTCGATCCAGTCGTCGATCATCTTGCCGGTCTTGTCCTGCCGGGCCAGTTCCTTGATCCGGTCAAAGTCCTCGTCGATGGTGAAGCTCTTTTCCGCCTGATGATCCAGCAATCTCAGAATGTGGATACCGTATTGGGTTGTAATCGGCCCCTTGATTTCGCCCGG
>DAOWIC010000222.1 GCA_030641085.1 Calditrichota bacterium | reverse complement strand
TTACTCCCTGGCTTTCGGCCTATCATCCCAGTCGGGCGTTGGTGGACAACGCCAACCGGGTCCTGCCTGAATATGTGGCCGAAGGCAGCGCCAGAGTGACTAACCGTCTTTACACGCCCAATCGGATTGAATATGCGTTTGAGGCTGACCGAGCCGGGCGGATGATGATTGGCATGGGCTTCGACGAAGGGTGGAGAGCGACCGACGGTCGCGCGTTGAGCGACCAAAACGGCCTGATAACGTTCGACTTCGAACCCGGCCCACAGCAGGTGATTCTGGTCTACCGCACGCCCTGGTTTTGTACCGGCCTCGTAATCACGCTGCTGATGAGCCTGTTTACGATTGTTCTCTGGCGTCGCTGGCGTGTAACGCCGGTATCCGAAGCGGACAGCAATAGCGGTTGACTTTAGTCGCCCGGTTCACTATTCTTTGCGCTTAAGCGGATGTAATGGAAACCCTTCTGAAAATCAAACGGTATATGAAGATAATCATTTTTTCGACTGTGCTCCTTGTCTGTGTGCTACTCTCCGGCACAGGCATAGCGCAAGACCCGCCGGCCTCCAGCCAGCCGGTCGACGCCGATCTTTACCTGATTCGCCCGGGCGATCAGCTAACGGTCACTTTTGTGAAATCCAAACTTCAGCCACTGACGCTGAAGGTTGATCCGGAAGGTCGTATTGTTGATGAAAATCTCGGTGTTTTTGACCTGACCGGCATGACCCTGGCAGAGACCCGGGCACAACTAAGCGAAACTCTGAAGCGCCTTTATAGTGTCGCCGAGATGGCTATATCTATCTCCGAATCCCGATCGGTGCGGATCAGTGTCACCGGCGCGGTCTACAATCCGGGCAGTTATGAAGGGTTTACCAACGAACGTGTCTCGGACATTATTGCTCAAGCCGGGGGCGTGCTTGATGACGGTTCGCGGCGCTGGATCCAGTTTACCGGTGGCCCTAAAGACCTGACGGTCGATCCCGACCGGTCGGCGTTCCTCGGCGATCTCGACGCTAATCCCTGTCTCTACGCCGGCAGCAGGATCATTGTCCCGAGCAAGTCGCCCGAGCGGGTACAGGTAGTGGGCGAAGTGAACAGCCCGCGCGAAATCGAATTGATGCCGGGCGATGATATTCCGCTGCTTTTGGCCCTGGCGGGGGGCGTGAGAAGTTTTGCCGATACCCTCGGTATCCGTCTGCTGGGTCGGGATGAGCCGGGAGGTCCGGTGGTGGGCGGTGATATAATTATGGTGCCGGCCAGCAAGAGCCAGAGCACGCTCCTTTCGGTCGCCATATTTGGCGAGGTCTCAGACCCGGGTTTCTACGCGTATAATGAAAACATGAGACTGCCCGAACTGGTGAAAGCGGCCGGGGGATTTACCTCCATTGCCAACGCCGGCCTGACCACGGTCTTTCGCCGGCCCGCTGCCGACGAGGCCGGGCGCAAGACCTACTTGCGCTTTCCCGTGACCAGTGTCATTCACAACGATCACGAGTATATACCGATAAGTCTCAAACCCGACGATTCGGTCTTTGTGCCGGTTACGGTTGGTTATGTGCAGGTGGAAGGCCTGGTCTCTTGTCCCGGGTTTTTCCCTTATGTGGAGGGCAAAGACGCCGCCTACTATATCGACAACGCCGGTGGTTTTCTTCCCACCGCCAATCGCACGGAGATCGGTCTGTACAACCCGATATCGAGGATGACTGCGGTGGCATCACCTGATGTCCGCGCCCACGACGGGAGCAAGATTATCGTGAAGATGCGGGAGGAACTTAGATGAACCAGTCGCCGACGAATAACAATCTCTGGCTCTTCCTGGAACTTCTGGCGCGGCGACGGGGCCTGATTGTGCTGCTGGTGGTGGTGGCAACCCTGGTTTCGATTGTCGTTTCCCTGGTGATGCCTGTCTGGTATCGGGCGACGACGGTTTTATTGCCTCCTAAGGATATCAGCCTGCCTGCCGCCGGTTTGGGCAACCTTTCAGAGTTGTTCTCGGCTACCGAGGGTTTGAATCTGCCGGTGCAGGCGACGCAGTCCGATGTTCTGGCTCGCATGATGAAGAGCAAAGCGATTACCTCCCGGATAATCGAGGAATTTAGTCTCAAAGAGCGTTACGGCGCGAGCAATTTCGAAGAAGCGTACAACACTCTGATGAAGCTCAGTTTGTTCAAGGTTACCGATGAAGGCTTGTTGGAAGTCTCCTTTGAAGATCGTGAGGCGCAGATGTCGGCCGATATTACCAACGCTTTCGTGGAGGGACTGGACAAGCTGAACCGCGAGATCTCGTCCGAACGCACCAAACAGACGCGCGAGTTTCTCGAAAATCGGTTCGAGCAGATCAGCAACGAACTCGACAGCGCACGCGCCGCTTTTCAGGCTTTCCAGCTTGAGTTCAAAGCGATCGATTTCGATCAGCAGACCCGGGTGACGATTGAGCAGGCGATCCTGTTGAAAGTGGCCCTGACCGACGTGGAGCTGCAACTGCAGGTAAACGAGGCATTGCTGGGCGGTGACAACGCCGATCTGGTGGACCTCCGCCGCCGCCGCGACATTATCCGCCGGCAACTTATTCAACTGGAAGTAAGTAATGTCGACGGTTCCTTCTTCTCGTTGCCGATCGCCGCTATCCCCGAATTGAAGGGGCGGTGGCAGGTGCTGTACAGCCGGGTTCAGGTGGCCGAGGCGCTGCACAAAGTCCTGCTGGAACAGTTGGAACGGGTCAAGATCAAACAGTTCGGAGACATGCCGACCATCTCGGTGCTGGATCGCGCCGAACCGCCCGAAGTCAAAAGCCGCCCCCAGCGCAGGATAATCGTGATGGGCACTTTCGGCCTTTCCATTGTCTTTGCGATAATTCTGGCCGCGGTGCTGGAATATTTCGTCAGGCTCAAAGAATCACGTCCGTCTGATTACCAGCGAGCAATGTTATTTGTCAATGCCTTCTTTGGCTGGTTTCCTGGTATAAGGAAACGGAGTCAATCATAGCTGCCCGGCAGGTCTCTGATGTCTGCACATTTCAATTTTCTGCAGTGTAACCGAGGCGGGCAAGGTAGAGAGGATCAAATATGTCAACTTCAGTGATAGCGCCATCGGCCAAAATCGGATCATCGACAACCGTCGGCGAATTCTGCTATTTTGGTGAGAACGTGACAATCGGCTCCGGATGCCAGATCGGCCACCGCGTTGTTATTCACGATGATTCAATCATCGGCAATAATGTCCGGATTGATGACGGTACGGTGGTGGGCAAGCTGCCGATGAAGGCGGCCAATTCGGCCACAACGCGCGACCAGGAACTGCCGGCGGCGAAAATCGCCGAAAACTGCATCATCGGCACTAACGTGGTTGTCTACCGCGGGGCCGATATTGGTAACAAAGTTCTGATCGCCGATCAATCGACCATTCGTGAAAACGTGACGGTCGGAGAGTTTACCATTGTCGGTCGGGGGGTGGCGATCGAGAACTTCTGCAAAATCGGTCGATACGTTAAGCTGGAAACGAATGTCTACATCACCGCCTATTCAGATGTCGCCGACCGCGTCTTTGTGGCCCCCTGTGTGGCGACCTCAAACGACAATTATGTCGGCCGGACCGAGGAACGGTTCAAGCATTTCAAGGGCGTGATTATTGAGAAGGGCGCGCGGATCGGCGTCAATGCAACCATTCTGCCGGGCAAGATTGTTCACGAGGACGCCCTCGTAGCAGGGGGAGCGGTGGTGACACGGGATGTTCCGGCGAAGAAAATTGTCGCCCGCAATCCGGCCAAAGTCTTCAGGGATGTTCCATCGGAACAACTGCTGGAAAACCAGGGGTGGAAGGACTGAGGAGATAAAATCATGGCAATACCGCTGCTGGACATGGCCCGTCAATATGCCTACCTGAAACCGGAACTCGACGAGGCTGTTATTCGGGTCTTAAGTCACGGCCGGTTTATCCTCGGGCCCGAGGTGGCCGAACTGGAGAAACGGGTCTCCGAGTTGTGCACGACGAAGTTTGCACGCGGCGTCGCCTCCGGCACCGACGCGCTGCTGTTGGCGCTGCATGCCGCGGGCGTTAAGGCGGGCGATGAAGTAATCACCAGCGACTTCTCGTTTTTCGCCACCGCCGGAGTGATCAGCCGTCTGGGCGCGACACCGGTCTTTGTCGATATTGAGCCGGACAGTTATAATATAGATCCGAATCTGATCGAGGCCGCCGTCACGCCGAAAACAAAAGCGATAATCCCGGTGCACCTGTTCGG
>DAOWIC010000356.1 GCA_030641085.1 Calditrichota bacterium | reverse complement strand
GGTTCATCAGGATCTCAAACATATCCGGTGTGAGCGACTGGGGACCGTCGGAAAGCGCGTTGGCCGGGTCGTGATGGACTTCGATCAACAGACCGTCGGCGCCGACCGCAATCGACGCGCGCGACAGCGGGATCACCTTGTCCCGGCGACCGGTACCGTGGCTGGGATCGGCCACGATCGGCAAATGGGAGGTCCGCTTGACATAGGGCACAGCGGACAGGTCAAGGGTGTTGCGGGTGTGGTCGGCAAAGGTGCGCAGGCCGCGTTCGCAGAGGATAATGTTCGGATTGTCTTCTGCCATGATATACTCGGCGGCCATCAAAAATTCCTCGAGCGTGGCCGACATCCCCCGCTTGAGCAGGACCGGCTTCTGCAACCGCCCGGCTTTGCGCAGCAGCGAGTAGTTTTGCATATTGCGCGCGCCGATCTGGATAATGTCGGCATGCTCGGCTACCAGGCCGATTGTTTCGGTATCGATTGCCTCGGTGACAATGCGCAGATCGAACTGCTCGCGCACTTCGCTGAGGATTTCCAGCCCCTGTTCGCCCAGCCCCTGGAAGCTGTACGGAGAGGTGCGCGGCTTGAACGCACCGCCGCGGAAAACACGTCCGCCGGCTGAAGCTACTGTCTCGGCGATTCGCATACACTGGTCACGGCTTTCCACCGAGCAGGGTCCGGCCATCACGATCACCTCTTTGCCGCCGAATGTGACCCCGTCGACATCAACCAGCGAGTTTTCGGGATGAAACTCCCGGCTAACCAGCTTAAACGGCTGGGTGACGTGGATAATATCCTTAACGCCCACCTGGGCGAGAATTTTATCAGCATCAATCTGTGATTTATTACCGGTGACTCCAATCGCGGTCCGCTGCGCGCCCGGCATCGGATGCGCTTTTAGACCCATCGATTCCACCAGTTTGCAGACGCCAGCCACCTGTTGAGCGGTTGCGTCTAATTGCATTACTATAAGCATCGAAAACTCCCGGTGGCCCTGTTCGAAACAAGCCAGGTTACGGTGAAATCATAAAAGGTATTTATTACGGCTAACAGCCTTTCGACGCAAGGGATTTCTCACCCGCTCATGCTTCCATGCGGGATTCACTACCGTTGATTATGACTCCTATCATGCTGACACTAAAGGCGTTGCGGGCCACCAATAAAGTGGCACATCAAGTAACACTCCCGCCCGACAGCTACATCTCCTGCGGCGCTTGTATCCCCAATAACGACAGTCCCTCGTAAATAACTGTGCGCACCGACTCGACCAGTGCGATCCGGGCGGCCGAGAGGTTCGCATCATCCGAGATTATCTTGTCGATCCGCCCCTTATCATCCTTGCGCTGATAGACCCGATTGAATGCTCCGGCCAGTCGAATAAGATGGGCGGCGATTACGTTCGGGTCATAGCTGCGGGCGGCGTCTTCAACCGCGGCCGGGAAATCAGCCAAAAGTTCCACAACCCGGCGCTCTTCCTCTTTGTCAAGAAGCGACTGATCGAACTCAGCCGAGACCTCCGCCGGATAATTGCGCAGAAGCGAACAGAGGCGGGCGTGGGTGTACTGGAGATACGGCCCGGTTTCGCCCTCGAAACTGAGCACCTCGTCCCAGTCGAAATTGACATCCTTCTGGCGGCGCACCGAAAACTGCGAATAGAGCACCGCCCCGACGCCAATCATCAGGGCTGTTTCATCCCGGTCGGCCAGGTCAGGATTCTTTTCGGCGATTTTCTCTCTGGCCAGATCGACCGCCTTGTTGATTACATCCTCGAGAAATATGATATTGCCGCGCCGGGTGGAAAGCATCTGATCGCCGAATCTCACCCAGCCAAATTCAATATGCTTCACTCGCCCGATCATCCGCTCGTCAGGCGGAACTTGTTCTTTATCTTCGAGTAATCCTATTACCTTAAAGGCTTGCTTGAAGTGATCCGACTGGGCAGTGCCGACTACATAGAGCGATTGTTCAAACTTGTATTTCTCCCAGCGATAGATCAGCCCGGCCAAATCGCGGGTAGCGTAGAGCGTGGCGCCATCGGCCTTTTTCAACAGGCACGGGGGCAGATGCGGATCATCCAGATCGACAATCAGCGCGCCTTCTGAAATCGAAGTAAGCCCGGCTTTCTCCAATCGCTTGATCACCGGCTCCATCTTGTCGTTGAGAAACGCCTCGCCGGTAACCAGGTCAAACTCGATCCCGAGCAGTTTATAAACCCGGTCGAACTCGGCCTGGGATGTCTCCCTGAACTGCTCCCAAAGTTTGACTGTCTCGGGGTCGCCCTCCTCGAGCTTTTTGAAAGCGAGACGGGCCTCATCGTTGAGTGAATCTTCCTTTTCGGCCTCCTCGTGAAACCTGACGTACAGTTCCAGAAGGTCGGTGACATGGCTGTCGGCGACTCTGGCTCCCCCGCCCCATCTGCGCCAGGCGACTATCATCTTGCCGAACTGGGTGCCCCAGTCGCCGAGATAATTGACGCCGATTACGTCAAAGCCGAGTTTCTTGAAAATGCGGCGAAGCGAATTGCCGAGGATAGTCGTGCGCAGGTGGCCGATCCCGAACGGCTTGGCGATATTGGGCGAGGAGTACTCAACCAGCACTGTCCGGCCGTTGCCACGGTCGGAACCACCGTAGGCCGATTTCGATTTTAGAATCTCGCACAGCGTCTCCCCTGCCTCGGCGGCGAAGTCGGTCGCGGCGTTGATAAACCCGCCAGCGCTTGTTACGGCAGCCAGACCGTCGTAAGAACTTATTGACTCCGAGGCAGTATCGGCAACCCTCTGTGCAATCTCAGGTGGCTTGGCGCCCAGTAGCTTTGAGAAGCGAAAGACCGGAAAGGCAAATCGCCCCATCCGGGCATCCTTCGGCTTTTCGAGATTATCATATATAAACTCAGCGTCGAAGACTTCCTTCACGCCCATGCTTTCGAATTTGTCGGCGTAGGCTTGTTGAAACGCGGTCGCGAGCGCCCGCGCGAATTCCTCACGAAATCTATTCTTGGTCACTCGGCTATGCTCCTTAGCTACCCCTGATGCGGATTAGACGCATATTATATCACACTGGGGGGGGTAATGTCCAGAACTAACCTTGTTGGAAATGGGAAATGTTCTGCCAATCAGATAGCGCGCCGGATGGTGCGCAGAAAGCCCGCGACCCGCGAGACAGCCTCGCGACTGCTTTTTGCCTCCCGGATCAGACCGATAAGTTTCGAGCCGATCACCACACCGTCGGCATACCGGGTCAGTCTGCAGGCCGACTCAGCCGATGACACACCGAATCCGGCCACATATGGTTGGCGCAGCGTCTGCTTTAGTCGCTTCAGGTAGTCATCGGTCTCACGTCCAAACTTCCTGCCGCTGCCGGTGACACCGGTCACCGTGACCGCATAGACAAAATCGGTCGAGAGACCGTCGATCTGCTCGACACGCTCTTTATTCGAAGTGGGTGATACCAGAAATATGGTGGAAAGCCCGTGGGAGTCGGCCACGCTCTTGAATGATTTAGCTTCATCCACCGGCAAGTCGGGGATTATCAGGCCATCGGCGCCGGCATTGGCGGCGTCGGCGAGAAATCGTTTCTCCGAGTAGGCCACGATTGGATTCACATAACCCATCAGTATCAGTGGCACATTGATGGTTTGTCGGAGATCGGAGACCGCCTTGAGGACGCTTTTCAACGTAGTATCGTTTTTCAGGGCGACTTGCGACGAAAACTGAATCTGCGGACCGTCGGCCATCGGATCGGAAAAGGGCATCCCCAGTTCAACCATGTCGGCCCCTTCGTCGACCGCTGCCCGCACCAGGTCGAGCGATCTCTTGAAAGTCGGATAGCCGACCGTGAAGAACGGCACCAGCAACTTTCTGGTGCCCCGGTCGGCCAGCATGTCGGCAATCCGCTTACTCATCGAGCATCCCCGCTGACGCGACAATCGGCATGTCTTTATCTCCCCGGCCGGAGAGACAGACCACGATCTTCTCGTTCTTTTTGAACTTTCGCTTATGCTTCATCAGCCAGGCCAGGGCGTGTGAAGTTTCGAGGGCGGGGATGATTCCCTCCAAACGGGAGACCTGCTCAAACGCCCTCAGCGCTTCGGCGTCGGTCACTGTGCCGTAAGTCACGCGCCCGGAATCTTTCAGAAGTGAATGCTCCGGTCCGACCCCGGGATAATCCAGCCCGGCGGAGATCGAGTGCGGAAGGATCACCTGGCCATCGTCGTCATATATGAGATAGCTGAACGCGCCGTGAAGGACCCCCGGTTTCCCTTTCGCCAGTGGTGCGGCATGTTGCCCCGAGGTCAGACCATACCCGGCCGCTTCGACACCGATCAGCTTCACTTGGTCATCTTTGAGGAAATCGGCAAAAATGCCCAGCGCGTTGGAACCGCCGCCGACACAGGCAATGATCGCATCCGGCGGCGTTTTGAATAATCTCAAACTCTGCCGCCGGGTTTCGCGCCCGATTATTGTCTGGAAGTCGCGTACTATCATCGGGTACGGGTGCGGTCCGACAACCGAACCGAGGACATAGAAGGTCGAACGAACATTGGTCACCCAATCGCGCAGCGCCTCGCTGGTGGCGTCTTTGAGCGTAGCCGATCCTGATGTTACCGGAACAACTTTTGCCCCCAGCAGGCGCATTTTCTCCACATTCGGTTTCTGCCGTTTCATGTCCTCGGTGCCCATGTAAACGATACAGGACATACCAAAACGGGCGCAGACTGTAGCTGTCGCGAGACCATGCTGTCCGGCGCCGGTCTCGGCAATTATCCGCTTCTTTCCCATCCGTTGTGCCAGCAAAATCTGCCCGACAGTGTTATTGATCTTGTGCGCCCCGGTATGGTTGAGGTCTTCGCGCTTGAAGTAGATTTCGGGACCTTTGAGAAAGGCGGTCAGTCGTTCGGCATAATAAAGCGGTGTGGGACGCCCGACAAAATCGGCCAGGAGACCTTTCAACTCACTCCGAAAGCGTCTGTCTTTTTTGAATTGCCGGTAGCAACGCTCCAGTTCGTCGAGCGCATAAATGACTGTTTCGGGAACGTAGCGCCCACCGTACGGACCGAATCGTCCTTTTTTGTCGGGCATTCGTTTTGATTCACCGGCCATAACGGATTTTCTCCACGACAGCAAAAAACTCGCGCAATTTTGTTTCCGACTTCAGCCCCGGTCGGTATTCAACGCCGGAGTTGACATCGATTATAAGCGGCCGGAACAATCTCTGGCCCTCGCTTACATTATCGGCGTTAATCCCGCCGGCCAGCATCAGGTTAGAAATTCTCCGCGGCGGCCTCAGCGACCAGTTGAAACGCTCGCCGGTCCCCCCCCGACTGTTATCGGTCCGGTTATCAAGGTGTATAATCTCAGCCGGGCAGGCGCTGATCCGAGCGAAATCATCACGCGTCTCGACATGGAACGTTTTGATTACCCCTAAGCCCTCGCGCTGAAAGTGCCTGATCTCCCGGTTTGATTCATCGCCATTAAGCTGCACCAGATCAAGCTGCAGGTGTCGCGCCAGACGGATTACTTTGTTTGACGTTTCATTCACAAAGACGCCTACCCGGATTGCGGTCGGTGCAATCTGCCGGATGATCTCCCGGGCACTTGCGGCAGAGATAAATCTCGGCGAGCGCCGGTAGAAGATAAATCCCAGCAAGTCCGCGCCGAGACGGATCGCAATTCGGGCATCTTTCAGGCGAGTAATGCCGCAGACTTTGATCAACGGTCGCATCATTCTTCCCTGAGCCTCCGGATTAACTCGGCCGGATCGTCGGACTTCATCAGCGCCTCACCGATCAGGAAATTGCTATAACCTGCATCTTGTAGAAACTCTATATTCCCACGGTCGGATATGCCGGACTCGGCCACGCGCGTGATATCGTCCGGTATCGATTTCGCCAGCCGAACGGCAGTATTGATATCGACGTCAAAGCTGTCCAGGTCGCGATTATTGACTCCGACAATTCGTGCACCGCAGTCGAGGGCGGTCGTCAACTCAGCCTCGTTGTGCGTCTCAACCAGAGCGTCCAGTCCTGTCTGTTCACAGAGCCGGATGAACTTGGTCAATTGTGCCGGGCCAAGCATGCGGACAATCAGCAGGACCGCATCGGCCCCCATATATTTCGCGTAATAAATCTGGTACGGATCGATAATAAAGTCTTTACACAGGATCGGCAGGTTGGATTCGGCTTTGGCGGACTTCAGATACTCAAACCGGCCATAGAAATATCGTTGTTCGGTCAAGACCGAGAGCGCCGCGGCACCGCCATCACGATACTTTCGGGCAAGCTCGATCGGGTTAAAATCCTCGCGGATGATTCCACGCGACGGCGAGCCTTTTTTCAGTTCGGCAATAATATTGATCCGATCCGTCTTCTCGAGCACCGCGCCAAAACCGGGAGGCTGGTCCGCGGAGATTCGCTCGACAAAGCTCTCGAGGGGTCGTTCGATTTTCATTTCATCGATCTCGATCCGTTTGTTGACGGCGATCTTGTCGAGAATTCCGGTCATGACAGGTTCTCCCGCGCGATTATCCAGCCGCACGCCTCTTCCGATTTTCGTTCCGCCTTGCGGAAGAAGCCGTAGAAGGCAGTCGTGGCGATCACGTAGAGGATGATCGTGGTGTTAATGGTCACTGTGTAGCCGTATTTTTCGATCAGGCTGCCACCGATTGCCGCGGAGACCATCCACGATGATGTCCAGGAGACCATCAGCAGTGCATTCACCAGCCCATGTTCCCCTTTTTCGGATATTTCCATGCCGAAATTAGTTACGATCGGTGCTCCCAAATTCATCAGACCGCCGCGAAAAACAAACGCGACAAAGGCAAGCGGCAGGTAAAAGGAATAGGATAGCATGAGCATAAACGGCATCGAAGCGATTTGGGTAATGACCACGGTCCGCACCAATCCGAATTTTTTGGCCAGCACCGGTCCGGAGAGGGTACCGACCAGCATCGAAAACTGCACCACAAAATAGTAAAGTCCGATCGTGTCCGGCGAAAGATTGAAGCGATCCCGGAAATAGAGATTCAGGAATGGTATCGTCAACCCGGCCCCCGCCCCGATCAGAAAATTGCTTGTCACGATTTTGAGATAGAAACCGCCCCGTCGCTTGAGTTGGCCCCAGGTGAGAGCGATCCGGTTTTCATCGCGTGACGGTCTGGCGGATTTGATCAGCCCGAATGGAAGCAGGGCCAGCAATGCCACGGCGATTCCCAGATACATGGTATATTGATAGCCAAGAATGATGTCACCGGTCATGTCGCCAATCAGGGTCACCATGCGCCCGGAGCCGATAGAGCCGGCCATCCCCGCCAGCAACATCATGCCAAAGGCGAACGAGAACAGGTGGGTGCGCTCGTTGGGGGTGGAGTTCCTCATATAGAAAGGCGCCGCCCCAACCCGGTAAAAGGTAAACGCCGCCCCGCTCAGAAGTGAAAAACCGATTAAGAGCGACAGCGTCTGATAGCTGGTAATAAAGTAGCTGAACAGCCCGAACATGATGCAGGCGGTCAGGAGAACCGGCTTGAGCTTGATGCGGCTCAAGAGCAGCGCCGCCGGTATCGCTACCAGGGTCATGCCGGCCGCCCGCGAGGAGACTACATAGCCGATCTGGCCTTCGGAAAAGCCGAGATCGCGCAGGTACAGGTTCAGAAGCAGTTGAAAAACGTGGAAATTAACGCCCATCAGGAAGGAGCCGATCAGGTATAGCCGCGCGTTTCGCGAGAACAACTTGATGTGTTTTAAATAGTCGGCGGCCCCGTGGCGAATATTCTCGGATAGCGTTTTGGGAGATTCGACAGGTGGTGCGGGCGGAGGAGAAATTCTCATGCCTTAACTAACGGATGCCTTCACCCAAGCGTCAAGCTTTTCTTTGGCGCGACCGGAATCGATAGCCCCGGTGGCGAGCGTCACGCCCTCTTTGATATTTTCGGATCTGCCTGCTACATAGATCATGGCGCCGCTGTTGAAAAGGACTGCGTCTCGATGAGGGCCCCGCCTGCCATCGAGTACATCCCGCAGGATAGCAAGATTCCGGCCGGAGTCTCCCCCGTCAACGGCACCGGATGGGTGGCTGTTCAGCCCGACCTCTTCCGGCGACAGAGCGCCCCGCCTGAGTGTTCCGCCGGTAAGCTCGACGTAATCAGTCGGAGCGGTGACTGAGAACTCATCCATGCCGTCGCGCGAGTGGGCGATTATAACATGCTTCGATCCGGTCATCTGAAGCACCTCGCCCATCAGGGGTATCAGGTCGCGGCTGTAAACGCCGATCAGTTGCCGCCTGACCGAGGCCGGGTTGGTCATCGGCCCCAGGATATTGAAAACCGTGCGTACACCCAGTTCCCGGCGGACACCGGCGGCATGTTTCATGGCTGGATGAAACCGCGGTGCGTACATGAAGGCGAAACCGATTCGACGGAGATTATCTTCCACTTTCTCCCGGCCCGGATCGATATTGGCGCCGGTCTCTTCCAGCAGGTCGGCCGAGCCGCAGCGCGAACTGACCGAGCGATTGCCGTGCTTGGCGACCATGACTCCGGCCGCCGAGGCTACCACTGCCGCGGCGGTCGAGATATTGAAGCTGTTGGAACCGTCACCGCCGGTGCCGCAGCCGTCGACCGCATCATTATCGGGCAGCGCAACTTTGGTCGCGTGCTCGCGCATCACCCGCACGAATCCGGCTACCTCCTCGGCTTGTTCACCCTTCGCTTTCAAAGCTACCAGCAGTCCGGCGATCTGGGCCGGGTTGGCCTCGCCGCCCATGATGATATTCATCACCTCGGTAGCCTCGTCGATGGTCAGGTTTTCGCCACAAAGTATCTTTGAGAGATATTCCTTAAGCATCAGAGACTGTCCAGAAAGTTCTTGAGGATTGCCTTTCCGTCTTTGGTCATAATTGATTCAGGATGAAACTGAACGCCATAAAGGGGATAGTCCCGATGTTGAATCCCCATTATGACTCTATCGGTAGTATCGGCGGTAATCTTAAATGATCGGCTCAACGAGCGCCGCTCGATTGTGAGAGAATGGTAACGGGTTGCCTCGAACGGTGTCGGTATCCCTTTGAACAGCGTCGAACCGTCGTGCCTGATCGGTGAAGTCTTGCCGTGCATCAGAGTCGGCGCGTACGTGATCCTGGCCCCGAAAACCTGAGCTATTGACTGATGCCCGAGACAGACACCCATGATCGGGACTTTGCCGGCCAGTTCTTTTACGAGATCGTTCATAACGCCCGCCCGTTCCGGTCGGCCGGGGCCGGGCGAAAGCACAATCCCGCGCGGCTTCAACGCCTGTACATCATCGACCGAGATAACATCGTTGCGGTAGACTTCCAACCGCGCGCCTAATTCAGCCAGGTATTGCACAAGGTTATAGGTGAAGGAATCGTAGTTGTCTAAAACAAATATCACCGGCCTATTCCCCCGCCACGGCGTCGATCAAAACCTGCGCCTTGGCCCGGGTTTCGTCGAATTCGCGGCTCGGGCGAGAGTCGGCCACAATGCCCGCACCCGCCTGAACGAAGTATTTC
>DAOWIC010000358.1 GCA_030641085.1 Calditrichota bacterium | reverse complement strand
GAGATAGGCGGTGCCGTAGGTTGAGTCGACCGATTCGAATATGTCCGACTCGATAATGCTGATAAACTCAAACTTCACGCAGACGGCTCTTTCAAGATCGGCCTTGATCCGGTCAAAACTATCAGCGGCCGCCGACCCACACAGGAGGCACACGACACAAAGCAGGGTGGAGAGAAATATAGTCATCTTAATTTTATACATAGAGCAACGGAATCAGTTCTGGTCAGAGTTAACCGGCGGCGGGGCGGCATTTGGACTGGAGAAGATTGCGTCGAGATAAGCCTTGTCCACCAGAACATCGCGTGCTTTGGAACCATCGAAAGGTGACACAATACTGGCCCGCTCGAGCTTGTCGATCAGGCGTGCCGCACGCTGGTAGCCGATTCCGAGACGCCGCTGCAAAAGCGAAACCGAACCCTGTTTGTGACGTACGACCACCTCGCAGGCTTCCTTAAACAACGGGTCACCGAAATCGACATCGGTCTCGACAGCCTCGCCGGTCGCCTGCGTGATATTCTCCAGCGTCATCATCGGCAAACCCTGGTCACTGATAAACTTGACAATCGCGTCGGTCTCCTCGCTGGAAACATAGGCACCGTGGATTCGAATCGGTTCCGGTTGACCGGAATTGAGAAAGAGCATATCCCCTGAACCGAGCAATTTTTCGGCCCCGTTGCCGTCTATAATAGTGCGCGAGTCCACTTTCGATGACACCTGGAAAGCGATCCGGGCCGGGAAATTGGCCTTGATGAGACCGGTGATAACATCGACCGACGGCCGCTGGGTGGCGAGGATCAGGTGTATTCCCACCGCGCGAGACATTTGCGCCAGGCGAGTGATCAACAGTTCCGTCTTGGAGGAGGTGGTCGACATCATCAGATCCGCCAGTTCATCGACAAAGATCACGATATAGGGCAGTTTCTTCTCTTCAGCATCCTGCTTTTTATTGTAATCGGCGATGTTTCGCACCGATACTGCCGCCAGCTTTTTGTAGCGGCTCTCCATCTCAATTACCGCATCAGAGAGCACCTTCTCGGCTCGCTTCGGGTTGGTCACGACCGGCCGTCCCAGGTGCGGGATGCCCTTGTAAACCGACAGTTCGAGCATCTTCGGATCAATGAAAATAAACCGGACCTGCTGCGGATGAAGTCGATACAACAGCGATGTTATTACTACGTTCATGCAGACCGATTTGCCCGATCCGGTCGCACCGGCGATCAACAAATGGGGCATCTTAGTCAGATCGGCCAAGTACGGCTTGCCGGCGGTCGTTTTACCCAGCGCCAGCGGCAGAACGATTTTCGACGATTGGAATTCTCTGGACTGAATGACATCATGCAGGTAAACCATCTGCGGCTCCCGGTTGGGGATCTCCAGTCCGACCGCGGCCTTGCCCGGAATGGGGGCGATAATCCGGATCCGCTTCGCCTTCAACGCGAGCGCCAGGTCATCGGACAGGTTCACGATCTGGTTGACCTTTACGCCGGCGCCCGGCTTAAACTCATAGCGTGTGATCACCGGTCCCGGATGCTTTTCAATCTCGCCATCTATCTTGACGCCGAAAGTCTCCAGCGTTTCCTCGAGCGCGCGGGCCGTGAAATTCAATTCATCGCGGTTTACCGACGGTTCATCGCTCGGACTTTGATTGAGCAGGTCCAGTCCCGGATACGTGTAATCCATCGATTCGATCTTGACCTGTCGAACGGACGCGGTTTTTTCCGCTGGTGTTTTCGTTTTCATACGACGAGATGGCTTTACCGGAGTAACCGACTGTGCTTCGTCCGTTTCATTCTCGGGCAGGTACGAAGTTGTTGCCGGGCGAGGTTCTTCGATCGGTTCTTCCTCGAACTCTTCATCCTCGTCCGATTCGCTGCCTTTGCCCTCAAAGAGCGATGTGAGCCAGCCGAAGGTGAAGACATGCTTAAGCCACCGACCAACAGCCGATATACCTCGGCCAACTCCGCCAAAGCCCGGCAACGAAAACTTCCAGGAGAAGGCCAGGGTCAGCGACGTAAAGAGAATGAGCAAAATCAGAATCAAGCCGCCGAGGACAATGTATGAACCGAGTTCCCCGACCAGCTTGACACTAAGCAGGGTAAGCTTTTCCCCGACATAGCCGCCGGCGGTGCCGGTCTCAACCGCCAACTGGCGTACCGCCAGCAGGTGAATATTGTAAATCATGGTTGCCAGCAGCGAAACCACACCGAGAATCGAGCTTTTCAGGCCAAAGCGCGAGGCCATCTCGGATGCGAACAGCTTCAAAGAAAACAGAATCAGCCCAAGCGGCAGAAAATAGGCCAACCAGCCCAACAGTACCAGCATGAAATATGACAGGTAGGCACCCATCATGCCGCCCTGGTTGTGGTACGTTATTTCCCAGGGACTGATGCGGGAGTCGATTTCACCGGTTATCCGGGCGTCATCCAGATGGTAATGCGTGATAAGCGATACGAGCACTAATAGAGCCAGCAGAAAGAGCAGGACACCCAGTGCTTTTTCCTTCTTATCCCCCGGTTTTGTTTTCTTTTTTCGCGCCATAGCAGTGCCAAAGTCTGCAAAAAGTGGTAAAAATGCAATTAAAATTGAATAAAAAAGGCAGGGCACGAAAGACCCTGCCTTCGACGATTTCTGGCAAGCCGTCTATTTCTTGATGGCTTCCTTCAAGTGCTTACCCGCTCTAAAAACGGGCACTTTCGTGGCCGGTATGTTTATGACGGCACCGGTCTGAGGGTTGCGCCCCGCGCGAGCTTTGCGCTTGGAGACAGTGAACGTGCCGAATCCGGCAAAGCTGACTTTCTTCCCCTTCTTGAGCTGTCCGGTCACTCCAGTCATAAACGCCTGCAGGGCTTCGCCCGCCTGCTTTTTGGTTAGCCCCGCTCTGCTGGCCATGATGGCAATCATCTCATCTTTTGTCATAAAATCCCCTCCGTGGGATTTTTGGGGTTGAACGTAACACTCTCTGATACAATTTAACAAAGACGTGATGGTCTAAACTGTCAACTAAAACAATCGAGTGATTACTCAAAAAACCGCTTTAAATCGCTGTTTTTCCGGCCTCAGGCCGGCTATTGCTGCAGTGTCCGCGTAAATCCGGCGTAGTTGTTGTCGATTTTAATCTCTGGCAGCGCCGTAACATAGAGTTTGAAACCGAAACCGCGGTTCGAACCAACCGGTACCCAGTAGAGGCTGCCGGTCCAGCAATGGATTTTTCGCACGATATTGACCGAATTGCTGATCGTCTTTTTGCGGTCAAAACTGTATCGCTGAGTGTAGCGTATGGAGGTATTCGAAGTCAGGTTGAAGTTCAGAGAGAAGTTTATAAAGCTCGACTTATACCAGCTCGACCCGCGCCCCGATTCGCTGTAGCTGTAATCAGCCGAGAAACTCCATCCCCGACCGCTCGAACCCGACGGTCGTGGAGCGGTCGGACTCAACTGCGAGGCGGAATCAGCTCCAAAAGGCATCGGGTCCTGGGGATCATCAAAAAAGAAATTTTGGCCGCCCAGTGAGAGCCGAGCATTTAGTCTGAAACTCAACAGCGCGGGCGACCAGAAATCCAGCTCCTGCGTGTCCGGATCGTAGAGGGAATGCGTCATGCTGGCGCTCAAACTCGAGATCAATGGCAGGGCCGAGGATTGCAGCGAGGTACTCAGGTTGGAATATGGTGTGTCGTCCTCGAGGAAGTTGTAACTGAACCCGGATCTCATCGAGAGCAAATCCTTGTTCACGGCAACATCGTTTTTCAGATACTTCGCCTGAATCAGTTGATTTAGAGAGACGCTTATCGCCGACCGCTCCGAACTTCCCGCCCCGCCGCCGACAAATGAGCGTACTTCCGGATGTCGATTGATCTCCGGCGAATAGCTGTAGCTCACCGACGGCGTGACGACATGGCGCAGGCCAACCAGGCCATGCATATTAGGATAAATTGTGCCGTACAACTGCGTGTTGGCCGAGACACTGGGCGAGTAAGAGTAGGTCCGATAGGTCGTACCGGCGTCAACATCGGCCGCCAGCGACTGGTCGGTCTCGTAGACCTTGATCCAGGTTTCGGAGTAGCTGAAACGCGGGATGATGTTCAGGTACGACCCCAGTTTGATATTGGGAAGGTTCAGCGCCGGCGAATGATTGATCTTGGTATACTTCT
>DAOWIC010000250.1 GCA_030641085.1 Calditrichota bacterium | reverse complement strand
GGGTGCGGGTTCTTTTGTGTCTCCGATGAAATCCGCGACCGGATCAGCCATCCGTTCATGAGTTGGCTGGGGGTGGACTGGAAAGGCGAATATACCGACCTCTTCCGCTACGACCTGCCCTGGTTCGACAGTTCGCGGCGGTTCGAGCTTGGCTATTATGCCAGCCTGAACATTCTGGGAATGAAAGCGGCAGTGGAGATTTTCAAAGACCTCGGGATCGCCAATATCCGAAGGCACAACCACACCCTGATCGACCGCCTGGCGTGCTATATCAAGAGCAACCCGTTTTACCGTATATCCTGTTCGATGGAGCCGCGCCACCGCTCCTCGATCTTCACTTTCACCTGCCCGCGAGTGGCAGAGTTGCACCGAATACTCTTGAAAAAAAGGATAATCCTCGTCCGGCGCGAAGGATCAATCCGGGTTTCGGTGCATCTATTTAACAGTGAAGAGGATATCGACCGGCTGATTGCGGTTCTGGGTAGGTTCTCAACTGGGGGTGCCGACAATAACTGATGGAACATTTGACACCAATGATTCGTTATTTCTGCGTAAAATAGGGTACTGGGCGGAGGCGGATTGTCGGTCCAACGGCAAGCCGGAAATATCGCCCTTTTGAATGAAAATGTCTAAAAAACTGTCCGACTACAAAATACTGATTACCGGTGCCTCCGGCTCGCTGGGCAAGCAACTTATCCATGAGCTGGTTGATCGCGGCATTAAACCGATCGTCCATGTGCGCGAAAACTCCGACACCGACTATATCGATTCGCACAAGCTTGAGAAGCGAATCGCCGACCTGCGCAACGAGGATCAACTGGAAAAGCTGGTCGAGGGGGTGGACATGGTTATCCATACCGCCGCCTGGGTCAATTTTCGGCAGGACCGCCTGACACAGTTCACCGGTATCAACACGATGGGCGCGTTGGCGATGTATAACGCCGCCCGAAAAGCGGGCGTGAAGCGCTTCTTGCACGTCTCGACCGTCGCCGCCGTAGCAGCCATGCGCCGCAACTGCGACAACAAAAAATTGCGCTGGCCACCGCTGGTCAACGAAGAGCACGAGTTCAACCTCGACCGTATGAGGATCCCTTATATCCTGACCAAGCATGCCGCCGAGGTCGAGTTGCGCAAAGCCGCCGCGGCAGGCGATCCGGAACTGGTGATCGTCAACCCGTCGATAATGATAGCCCCCTCGCGCACCGGCGACGACCGGCGGAAGGCGACCCGATGGTTCAGCAAACTGATCATGCCGGATATCCCGGTCCGCGTCAACCTGGTTGATATTCGCGATGTTGCCCCCGGGATTCTGGCGGCGCTGGCGCGTGGCCGCAACGGTGAGCGGTATATTCTCGCCGGTGACAATATCACCGCCCGCGAACTGGTCCTGGCGATCTCGGCCGTCCTGGCTAAACTGCCGCACCTGGTTCGTTTTCCGCGCGCGTTCTATGATTTCCTCGCGCGGGTCGCGGTGACTGTCGGGCGCATGCTGGGTCGCCGGAAAGTCTCGTTTTATCCCGATCTGGTTAAGATGCTTGATTACGACTGGGCCTATTCATCGGCGAAGGCGCGCGAGGAACTGGGCTATCGCAACCGCTCGATCTTTATCACTCTTGAGGATCTTCTGACCAATAATTTTACCGGCAGCTATATTAAAGAAGGCCCGAACGGAAAGTAGGTCTGCTGTTCGAATCGGCAGGGCGGTTTCCTCAGAACCCGACATCTGATTCGTAGGGACATGATTTATCATGTCCTTTGATGCATTTGATAAATCAAATGCCTACGACCTGTGGGCGGCAGACGCCCTCGTCTGCCCCGTCGCCACGGCCATATCGCGGCAGGTGAGGGTCCTCCATCGGCGGACAGGCACCTGCCGGGCACGGAACGAACAAATGTCATTCTCGCGAGGGCGAGAATCCACGGATCGGTCTGGATACCCGCCTTCGCGGGTATGACATTGAGAAGTTGGATTTAAAAAACGCGCTTTTTGAAAACGAGGCGATCGACCGAGTAGCGGCCGGGACCGGCAAAGGCCAGCGCGATGAATGGAATCAGATAGACCAGCGCCAGTTCCTGCTTGGCGAACGGATCACCGCCGTGCACGCCAAAAGCGGCCACGAGCAGCAGAATGATCGGAGGGATGGTCGCCCAACGGGTGAGAAAGCCGAAGGAGATCGCCAGCGAACAGAAGAATTCGGCCAGGATCGCCAGTACGAGGCTAAGCGGGCCGCCCAGGCCGAGAGGGTCCGGAAACTGCTCGGCAAGGGTGCTGAAACTGACCAGCTTGGGGGAACCGTGCGCAAACAGCATCAGCGTGCCGATACCAATCCGCAGCGCCAGCAGGCCGAAAGAAGTCAGGTTTTTTTGGCGTTGTTCGCGTCTTGATTGTTCGGACCAGTCTATATTGTGCGACATATTGTTTTGTATTACGGCCTCAGCCGGGCTTCTTTTGTTTTACACCTCCATTTTAGTCATTCGGTCGTTCAAAAGCAAATAAAACCGGTCGCTGTGCTTGCCCCGGCTATCCGGCCGGGCTATATTTTGGGCGCCAATTCACTGACCCATTAAATCTAATTTCAAGGAGACACCCATGCGCAAGCTTGTTCTGCTCGTCTGCATGGCCTCGAGCCTGGCCGTTTTCGGCCTGAGTTCCGGTGTTCGGGCCGGCCTGATCCCGTCATGGGAAGCGCCCTCGGGCAAAATCGGATTCTACCCGATTTCCAACGAACTCTCGTATTACAGAAACT
>DAOWIC010000001.1 GCA_030641085.1 Calditrichota bacterium | reverse complement strand
CCTTGATTTTGAAATGCCGATACTGGCTCTTCTTGGGGCGGGCGTTTTCGAAAAATACACAGGAGCCAACCGCGTCGGTCGCGCCGGTGTTCGAAATATCAAAACAGACGACTGAACGCGGCGACCGGGACAGTTTGAGGGCATCCTTGAGGGCGGTCACCATCTTGGACGTCCTCTCGGCGACAGTGCGTCGTTTTATCAGCAGTTCATCAAGAAGAAGTCGGGCGTTCTTGGCGGCCAGATCGACCAGCCGGAGCTTGGCGCCGATCTTGGGCGTAATAAGTTTGACGCGGGCGCCCCGTTCTTTTCTGAGCCACCTTTGAAGCAGGCGGGCATCGGCGAGATCTAGCGGGATATAAACTTCATCGGGGATGTTTGGCTGATGGTGATAATACTGCGTCACGAATGTCTGGAGCACTGACTCGTCGGTTTCATCGATATCGGCCGCAAGTTGAAAATCCTGCCGGCCGATAAGCGCCCCCTCCCGAATCTGCATCACCACCGCAACCGCGTCCTTCTCCTCGCGGGCGACTGAAATAATGTCGCGGTCGATCAGTTCGCCCACATCCACGTGCTGCTTAAAGATTACCGATTTCAGCGCCTCGATCTGGTCGCGAGCGATGCCCGCCTCTTCGAAATGCGTTGCCTTCGACGCAGCGTTCATCTTTACGGTGAGCTTCTCAATTAGCTTCTTTGATTTGCCCTGCAGGACCATGATCACGGCATCGATATGCTCCCGGTACTTCTTCTGCGAGATATGTCCCTCGCACGGGCCGTAGCAGCGGTCGATGTGATAGTTGAGACAGACCTGGTGCTTTTTCCCCTCCGGGGCGGGAATCACCAGATCACAGTCACGAATCCGAAAGAGGCGCGCCAAAAACTCAACCGTCCGACGCATCCCTTTGCTGCTGGTGTACGGTCCCAGATAGGTCGCGCCGTCCTTTTCGAGTCGGCGGACTATAAGCAGGCGCGGGAATGGTTCGTTGGTGGTGATCTTTATGTATGGAAAGTGCTTATCATCCTTGAGGGCCACGTTGTAGCGCGGTTTGTGTTCCCGCACCAGGTTCGCCTCAAGGATAAGCGCCTCAATCTCGTTCTCGGTGGCCAGCAATTCGAAATCAACCGCCTTCGACATCATCCGGGCGGTTTTGGGGTCGAGGCGGTCGCGCGGCTGAAAGTAGGTCCGGACCCGATTTCGCAGAATTTTCGCCTTGCCGATATAGATGATTTTGCCGGTAGCGTTTTTGAACATGTAGACGCCGGGAGTGACAGGCAGGTTTTTCAGTTTGATCTTAATGTCGGGTACTGTCATCTTCGCAACTGTCCGGAGCGGTCTGTTTCAGTCTTTATACGGGATTACTCGAGGATTCTTCGCGCGCCGGCGAACCGCTGCGCCCAGTATTTCTCGCTCATGCCGCTGATGATAACGCCGCGGGAGGTGGAGGCATGGATAAAGCTGTTGTCGCCGACATAAATACCGACATGAGAGACGCGGTTGCGCTCGGTCTTGTAGAAAACCAGATCACCGTAGGCCAGGTGATTGAAATGAGCCGAGCGACCCACCTTGAACTGTTCGGCCACCGTGCGCGGTAACTGGGTCTTGTCAAACTTCTTGAAAACCGACCGGACGAAATGCGAGCAATCGACACCGTCTTCCCACTGTGAACGGCCGCGGTATGGCTTGCCGAGATAAGATTGAAGGATCTGCCCCAGCCGAATGTAGTCGTTGGTTGTATATTTGGCATTGCTCTGGTCGATTACCGGCGGGCGTTCCTCTCCTCCGGTTCGGTATCGCGGGTGCGGGGTGCACGCGGCGATCAGCATCAGGGCCAGCAGCGTTGGAATGAGACGGTTCATCAGGTCATCTTCGGATAGATCATATCAAATCGTTTATAGTAATATATCCGGCAGATGATTAACATGGCAACTACAAACAAAAGGTATCCCCAGAAAAACCAGGCGGCCAGCAGCGTGAGCATCAGGACCGGGAGTTTGATCGCGAGATGCTCGAATTTCTGATTCCTGACGAAAACAGCGCCGAGTATCAGCAGCGAGGCTATCGAGGCGAGGTAAGCCAGCGACTGCTGATTGCGCTGGTATGCCACCCATACCGCCCCCAACATCAGAACCAGCGCCACCAGCAGCACCATCGGCCGTGACAGCACCACCGCGACTGTCCGTTTACCGGTGGCTCGGTCGCCATCACGGTCGGGCAGGGTAGTTAGCACATAGACGCCGCCGATTGTGAGAAAGAAATAGAAGGGTGTGTCCCAGCCGAGCAACCCGGCATTGTGCACATCGATATGCGGCATTACGGTGAACGGGATCAGAAAGCCAAAGCCGAAGGCGTTGGCAAACAAACCCCAGAATGGCCGGTCCTTCAGCCGTAGTGGCGGCGCAGAATAAAGATAGCCCATTAAGAATAGGGTGGCGAAAACAGCCAGCATCTGAAGTGAGAACCAGGCGGCCGCGATCAGCGAAACCAGCGCCGTGGTCAGGGAAGCGGTCCGCAGATTCATTTCCGTCATGACGCCTTGCTGGAGAAAAAGAACCTTACGGTTCTGGCGGTCCGATTCGCGGTCGTAGATCTGGTTAAAATAGTAGGCCGAGGATGCCATGACACTGAGCGCGGCCAGCATGATTAGATCGGTCGCGGCAAAATCGCCCCCGGTCAGGTTCAGATGGTAATGCAGGCAGACAAGATAGACCGACCAGATCGGCAGATGCAAAAGCGGCCGAGCGGCGAAAATGTAATCAAGAACTCGCACTGACTATTATCAGCAGCTTATAGTAAAACATGAAAGGAGCAGCAAACAAGAGTGAGTCAAAGCGGTCGAGCACTCCCCCGTGGCCCGGTATGATGGCCGATGAGTCTTTAATGCCCAGAGATCGCTTCCACATCGACTCCACCAGGTCACCCAACTGGCCAAAGATGGAACATCCCACCGAGAGAATCAAGATGTGATAAATGGCCAGATCGTTAAATTTCCAGAAATACATTACGATACCGATCACGATGGCGCCAATGATCCCGCCGACAAAGCCCTCCACAGTTTTGTTGGGCGATACGGCGGGCGCCAGCTTGTGCCGGCCGAGCCAACTGCCAATGCCCATGGCGGCGGTATCGCCAACCCAGAGCAGACCGAACAAAAACAGAAGCCAGTCACCGCCGGTCACGCTCACGCCGGGGATTTCGTTGTAACCGGTGCCAAGCTGGTAGACATAAGGGTAGAGCAGGCCGATATACGCCACGCCCCAGACCAGACGGCTGTGTTGTTTGAACAACTCCGGCGGCGGCCTGGTGCCGGTCGCCAGAAACATGCCGCTGATCAGGAAAAACACCAGCACACCCGAGACACCGCCGAACAGGATTTGCAGCCAGAGAAACCATTGCGTCGAGATTCCGGAACGGCTGGCCAGAATCAGGGCGACTATAACCAGGCCGAACCAGAAGAATAAGTTCTTAGCCCGATAGCCCTCGTTGATAAGAAACTCGGCCATGCCGAGCAGCGCCAAAAGCGACACCATGCCGAACAGCCAGTATCCGCCCTCATAGCAGATCCAGAGTATAATCGGGACAGCGACAACCGCGACTGCGATACGGGCGATCAGGTTTCTACTCATGCCCGGCCTTTGTAGTCACCTTACCGAACCGACGTTCGCGTATCTGGTAATCGGCCACGGCCTGGAACAGCTCGCGGCGACCGAAATCCGGCCAGAGCATGTCGATTATATACAGCTCCGTGTAACTGGTTTGCCATAGGAGAAAATTGGAAATGCGCTTCTCTCCGGAGGTTCTGATCATAAGATCGGGGTCAGGAATATCCACCGTGTAGAGGAAATCGGAAAACAGTTCTTCGGTTATTTCGTTGAGATCGATCAGGCCGCTGCGGGCGGAATTGGCGATCGCTTTGACGGCGTCGAGAATCTCGGTCCGGCCGCCGTAGTTGAGCGCCAGGATGAGCACCAGACCGTTGTTATCGCGGGTTCGCTCGACCGCTTTCGTCAGCACTCTGCGGCGACTCTCCGAAAGACCGTCAATTCGGCCGATAGTTATCAGCTTGACATCGTTTTTGATCAGGTCGTTAAGTTCGCTGCGTGTGGTTCGCGAAAGTAGCGACATGAGGGCGGCTACCTCGCTGCGGGGCCGTTTCCAGTTCTCCGACGAGAATGTGTAGAGCGTGAGGTATTTCACGCCGATTTCAGATGCCGCCTTGACCACTTCCCGAACTGCCTTGACGCCCGCTTCATGGCCGAAGGTACGCGGCTTGTTGCGCATGGCGGCCCAGCGACCATTACCGTCCATGATAATG
>DAOWIC010000247.1 GCA_030641085.1 Calditrichota bacterium | reverse complement strand
GCGGTTTGAAACGCCCGGCCTGCTCAACATGTATGCCAATGATTTCGGGGTCCCCAGCAGAGATATCAGTTGGCAGAGCGAGGACAGCATCTACTCATTCTCATGCGCCCTCGGAGATGTTGATGGTGACGGCGATCTGGACTTGGCGGTTGCCACCGGCGAAGGATATACCGCTGTTTACACGCCGGACCAGATTTATTTCAACGAAGGCGGTGTTTTGCAGGCTCAGCCCGGTTGGGAATCGTCTGCCAGTACGGCAGCCTTAGATGTAGTTTGGGGCGACGTTGACAACGATGACGATCTGGATCTGGCTTTTTGCTATGATGGTCTGGGAGCGGCCCTCTACTACAACGAGGGCGGGACGGTAAACACCTACAACAGTTGGAGCTCGGCAAACGCTGAAGCGGCCAATACGCTTATTTTCGGCGATGTGAACGGTGACGGATGGCTTGACCTGATTGTTGCCTTCAATGACCAGTTGGGCGGGCTGGGCAAATTTCGCGCCTACTTCAATGACGGTGCCGGAAATCTCGATCCGAATCCGGGCTGGGAGTCATCTACCGGCGGCTACGGCTCCGGGGTGGCCGTCTTCGATTACGATAACGACGGTGACGATGATTTGGCGGCGGGACGTTGGTGGGACCGACCCCGGATTTATGAAAACATCGGCGGCACATTCACGACCGATCCGGTCTGGCGCGGTGACGAAGGGGTCGTGGTCGAGGAACTCGCCTGGATCGACGTCGATCACGACGGTGTCGAGATGATGGCCGATACCTTTCTTACCTCCGGCCGCAAGTTGTTCTACACCAGCCATGATCCACTTCAGTCGATTGATTCGGTTCTGGTCGACGGTGCTTTTCTTTCCGATGCCGATTTTTGCTATGATCTCGTCTCCGGCTGGGTCTCGCTCGGCAGCCCGATAGTCGATAGCATTGTGATCTATTACCAGGGCTCGCTCAAAAACGATCTGGCGGTATCTACCTGGGATGATCACAACGTCATTTACGGCAACACCGACGCGCCCCGCATAGACGCCTACCGGGATCTGACCGTTGGTTCGGTCCCGCTGACGGTTGATTTCTGGGATAACTCGGTCGTAGCGACGGAGTGGTTCTGGGATTTTGGCGATGGTTATACGTCGGCCGACCGCAATCCCTCCCACGTTTATGAAGATGCCGGTATGTATGATCTCTACCTTGAAGTGCTCTTTCCGGACGGCAGACATAGCCGAATCTTTCACGACATAATTGCAGCGTTGGCCGATACCCTGGCCGGCGACGAGATCGTGGGCACGCGGAACCAGTCTCTTGAGATGATCCTGCGCGCGCGGAACACGGTCGAACTCAGTCAGATCAGGATCCCGATTGAATACAACACATCACCGCCGCTGGTTTTTGATTCCTTCTCGACAGTCGGGTGCCGCACTGAGTATTTTAGCTATCAGGCACCCCTCCATATTGACCCTTGGTACAATCGGCGCACGATCAAGCTGGAATGCTCGACCGATGGCTCACTGCCCCCACTGCCCGAGGGCGAAGGCGCCATCATAAAGCTATATTTCACCATCCCGTCTTCAGCGATTTCGGAACAAATACTTACGGTCGATTTCGACGGATACGACAGCTTCCTGCCGAAGTTCATCGGCGGCCCGTTTGACTACGTGCCGCAGATTCTGGCCGGATCGGTGACTGTCGATGCCAACTGCTGCGAGAATCGCGGTGATTATGATCATGACGGTCAGATCGACGTCTCTGATATTGTCGCATGGGTCCACTGGAGTTTTGATGGTGGCCCGATAACGCCCGGCTGCGAGGATCCGCCCGGATTCTACCCGGAGGTTGACATGGACGCCAGCGATCAGATAGATGTGGCTGATATCGTTTATTGGGTAAACTGGTCGTTTAATGACGGCGACGATCCGATCCCCTGCCCGTAGCCAGCCGCAAGAGATTGTCATCAAGGGCCGGCAACATCCGGTCCCAATAAAAACGAGATATGCTTCGTTCGAGGTTCTTCCCCCCCTCTCCCCAGAGAACCCCTGCGGCCTGCTGAGAGACTAGTTCTGCTAGTCTCTCGGACAGGTCGTTTGTGGTCCCATCGTAAAAGAAGCGTGCATGAGCGCCGTCATCCTGACTACCTAGCAATTCGGGATAGGACAAGCGGTGCGGCAGAACCGGATATGCGCCGGCCGAAATAGCCTCCACCACACTAACACCGAAGAATTCATGATTGGCAGTCGAAACAACCAGATCCGAATCGATCAGAGCCTGCTCGTACTCCTCGCGCGACGGCTGATAACCCCAGCGCTCGATCTCTTCGGCAAAATAACTTCTGGCCCACTCGAAGACCGCCGGAATCTCGCTAAACTGTTCCCCAATCACGTTCAATCGAAATTCGTGTCCGGCTTGCTTCAGGTGTTTCAACGCTGCGAACAAATCATCCGGGTTCTTGTCATGCTCCCACCTTGCCACCCAGAGAATGCGCGGTGGGCCGGGCCGCCTGACGGCGTTTCGCCGTATAGGATTGATTCCCTGAGGAATGATGCACGACTTGTCGTTGATCCGGTCTACTGCGTCCAGAGGCTGGAAGTCCGGCATGCGCTTTAGAAAATTCGGAATGGCTTGAAAAAAAGACCGGCGATGATAGTCAGAGTTGAACCAGACCTCGGTAGCCGCCAGACAGGACGTAATATTGGTCATCGGGAAATGCATGTCCCGTTCTTTCTCGCAGCGAACGGGATAGGTGAGTTGGTTCTCGTGGAAATAAGCAATTGTCGGCAGGCACCTCACACTACTACCAGCCAGTCCAAGAAACTCGGCCAGGTTCAGCATATCCGAGCAGAATATCAGGTCCCAGTCCTCGCCCCCTCTACGGCGCCTGTTTACATCGTCAGCAAACGTAATCGCAGCGTGACGCATCCGCCATTTCCACTTCGACGCGGGTAGCTGCAGTACGGTCCATTGGTGGCGGCTCTGCTGTGACCATGACGAGATAAAAGCGCGGTGGCTGCCGCCCCAGTATGGCTCCAACGCAAGGACCCTGATTGATTTGTTATGCATCCCGCTCGGTTCGTCCTTCATCTCTGATTAACGATTTCCCGGAGCGATATATCTGACAGTCGTTCTCTGCCACGGACTGCTATCAAGGGAATGATAGATATTCAGTAAAATATCGTCATCCCTTCCGTAGTGTCTGCGATATAGCTCGATTACTGGCCTGAGACTGAAGGTCAGGTCCTCGGTAATCATTGCCTCGCACGGATCGAAGAGCGATTCATGCCGGACATACAGGTTGGCCTGCACCGGGTACGATTCGAAAAACGCAGCGGGACTCATGAAAACGTTGAAGTAGTGCTCGCGGCAGCCACCGCCGTACCTGATTGTCAGATTCAGCTCATCGCCGTCAACGAAGGCGGTGTCGAATACCCACGGCTGTCTCTGAATTGTCATCGGCGGCAGGTCGGAGATAATAATCGCTTCGTCAGTTACGTCCGGCGGAATAATCGGGGCCACCAGGATTGTTGCCCGATAATCTTCGGGCAAGACGATGGTGTCAACCTGTGGATATGGTTCCAGAGTCATTAATGTAAAACGATACCCACCGGCATCAACCGGCTGAAGCGATCTCGAATCCGGCGTCGGTTGTCCCCCGATGATCGGCAGCGTGACATAGAACGTGTCCCGGGCTGCATCGACCACCCGAGCCTGAATCATCGCCTCTCCAATCCAGAAGCAATCGGCTCCGATCGGGCAACGACTGTCTTCGATCAACGCAGAGAAAGTAAGGTAGAGGTCGAGCGCATCGATATAAGCAGTCTCTCGGTAGTCCAGTGTTACCGGAGTCAGGTTGGATGAATTCAACAGATCGTCGTCATTGCAGCCTGCGGTGAATAGCATGAGACCGCCCAGAAAAGCGAATCGGGCCAGACGTAACATTGTTCTACCCTCCGTGCCAGGAATGACACCTACACTCATTAACTACGCAACCCCTGCAAAATCATTGTGACGCTGGTGTCAACAACAGAAAAAAGCAAAAGGCGCTGCCAGGCAATCAATTAAATGCAAAGGACCTCTTGATTCAACCGAAAAACGCAATGCCGTAATCATAAATCTCTATATAAACATCTCGCCGCAAGCCGCCGATATTCTCAAACGGGGCCATGAGTGAACCCTGAGCGAGTTTTTAACCTTGACGCAAAATGGTCTTAACAGTATATTTATAGCAAAAGCTAATGCCGCTGTCCGGGCTTTGTGTGCTTCCCGGATAATTCCACGATTGTGCTCAACGCACCAAAACAAATTCAAAAGCGTATCGGGGGAAAACGTATGCTTATCCACAGAAGGAGCCTAACGCTTGTTGTCCTACTGGTTATCGCACTGGTAACCTCAGCGTTCGGCGAGGCCGGATTGCGTCCACGCGACCTGCCGGTGAAACCCACAAAAGCTGTCATTGCGCCCGGCTATGATCGAAGTCATATCGAAGTCAAATTTCTCGATGACGCCGATATTGATCTTTCGGCCGAGGGTCTTCCCTTCGACCGGGCCAACCACATGTTGAAGTCACAGCAGGCCGGTAGAGCTTTCCAGCGTATGTCCGCCTCGGGGGCGACCTGGGCGCGGGCCACGGGTGCCGGCGAGGCGGAAATCGATCGCTTGCGTCACAATGCCGAGCTCAATCTCAGTCGCGAAATCGCCGACTTGAACAACTATTTCGTGCTGAAAGTGCCTGCCGGAGTAAACACCGAGGAGTGGCTCGATGAACTGAACTCGCTGCCGGAGGTTGAAATAGCGCTGGCTATGCCGCTGGCGATGCCTGCGCCGCTTCCACCCAACTATCAGACGGCTCAGGGCTATCTGAACAATTCTCCCACCGGCATCGGTGCCCAGACTGCCTGGACTATCCCCGGGGGAACCGGCTGGGGTCCGATGTTCTGTGATCTGGAGTACTCCTGGAATCTGTTCCACAGTGATCTGGGCGGACCGGCT
>DAOWIC010000350.1 GCA_030641085.1 Calditrichota bacterium | reverse complement strand
CTGGGTTCTGGATCGAGACAGGACACGCCGTAGTGTGTACAGCAGATCTATATTGTGAAACGGCTTGGCAAAAAAAAACCGTCAGCGCCCATACTGAGCGCTTTCTCCGGCCCGGAACGACAGTACAATGTGACTTCAGTGTACGGAAGAGACCGGCCCGGTCTAACCCGGATCGACCTCGGTTGTGAATCGGAAGATGTAATCGGCCTGCATGCCCTCGCCGTCAAAATCGAGAATCTGTTTGCTCACCGTGACATCAATTAACACTCCGCCGTCGAAGGCATACTTCGGAGTGAATAGAACCGTGTTGCCGCAGACCTCGTACGTGCCCTCAGCGCCCGAAACATCAAATGTCTCCGGCGTGACTGTGCTCGGATCAATCGGCTTCGAGAATGAAACCAGAACCGGCGTACCCCACGAAACTTCACAGGTGAACTCAGTTCCCATGCCGCCAGGATAGGCGTGAGTAACGTATGGGGCGTAGGTGGTGTCTGTCGGATCGTAGATAGTGTCGTTCGGATCGTAGATAGTGTCGTTTGGGTCATAGATGGTGTCGTTCGGGTCGTAGATGGTGTCGTTCGGATCATAGATTGTGTCTGGCGGGTCGTTGACACCATTGAGCTGGTCGCCGGTCTCATCGGGCGCGGTGCCGCTTCTATCGTCCGATTGATCACAGGAGACCACGAACAGGGCGGCGATAAGAACAGTGAGGAGCAAAATGAGGAGCGTTTTCATCTACTTACCTCTTGTATAATTGTGTTATGGTTGCACAATATAGACGCATCGCGATCAATGACTGTTTCGTCTTTTTTGTCATTTTTGTGTCATCTTTTGTCGTACGACGCTGATGGATGTGCAGGCCTTATTGGCGAGGCGATCGAGGTCATCAATCGTCAATAGAAATGCTGGCCTGCCGGGCGAGTCTGACCAGCTCCCAGTAAGGCGGTAGATAGCCCTTATCTCGCTCAAACTGGCGCGCCAGATGATGAAGTTTCTCTTTGATCATTCGATGGCGGTTTGAGAACCAGTCGTTTTTCAACGCTGATGTTGCGCTCATACCCTCCGGAACCGGACCCACTCGGCCGAGCAGGTTCAAAATCGCGCTGTACCCTTTGGCTATCCTTGCCAGTGGCAACATGTACCAGTCGTATTAGAGCCGCCGGCCCCGGTCGGCCTCCTCGAGCATTACGTCGACCACGGCGTTATCGAGTCGATCCTGGTAAAGCGTCTCATAGGCGCGCCATTCGGCGACCACGCGAAGCTGCGGATCGTACTCAAGATCGGACGGTTCCTGGGTGGTGAAGTTTTCCACCCCAAACGCCTGTAGCCAGGCGTTGACCCCGGCGCTTGAAATATGGGAAAGTCCCATCCACAGCGTCATCCCGACCTGAGCGTAGGCATCGGAGGCCACCTCGGAACAGAAGAGCTTCGACGGCTCCCCGGCGTTCATTGCGAAATCGTAAGGTATAGCCTCGGTCTTCGCCCGGTGGAGAGCGTACTCCGCCGCTTTGTGGGGCAGCATCGGGTCCTCCTGTAGTTGCGTCAGGTCGGCCCGCAGCCGCAGAACCATCACCCTCGATTTCTTGTCCTCGAGATAATCGTCGATACCTGCAATCGCTACGCCTTTTTCGATATGGGCCTCAATGATTGAGACGACACCGGTGTTCGCTTCGATGTGAACCAGGGCGACATGGGAAAAATTACCGGGATAATCGTTTCCGCGGGCGATCAGGGCCGAGGTCGGGGCGCCGCCGCGCGAGACCAGAATGTCGCCGCTGTGGATCTCCACGCCGAGAATCGAGGCGGACGGAGTTACCGAGGGTTCGTCGACCTCTCGAACAACATCCCGTAAGGCTCCCTCCGGCGATTGCAGCATGACCTCTTCGACAGCGGTTCGACTGCCGTACAATAGGCGGTAGATACGATCGCGGGCCGCCCCGGAGTTGATATCCCACGCCATCGACTGGTCCTTGATCGCTGTTCTCAACCTGCCGGCAGTTGTGATATAATCCGACAGTCTTTCCGGGCAGGCCGCCAGCAGGGTGCCGAGTTCAAACAGCTTCTGTTCGATCAGGCTGAACAACGGCGCGTCGGGGGCAAGGGTGTCGGACAGCACGAGGGAGAGAAGGGCCTCTATCTCCGAAAAAGCTACGCCGATCTGGCGCTCAAGCGCGGCGCAACCGGTTGTGCGGGCACTATCGAACTGAGCTTCCAGATTCGACCAATACTGATCGGCATCCCACGCGAACGGCAATTTCTCCCCGGCGGCAGGAGCCGGAGGTGTGGAATCCGGAATGAGCAGAACAGCGTAAAGGACGCATAGAACTACCAGGAGGCCGCCAAACCATTTACGCACAATTTTCATGATCAACCTGCGTGGAATTGAATCCCTGCCATTTTTGTTTCAAAGCTCATGGCGACTGACCATAGTCTCCGTTACCGGCGCGAGCAACTAAAAACGGCCCGGACCTCGCCGGACGCCTTTTCACATATCGCAACTATCCCCGATAGCTAAGGTCGAATCCCGCCTTGCCAAGGTTCTCCAGAATTATTCGGCAAGCTTTGGATATACCGAGGGTGCTGCCGATCTTCTCGTTGACGAAGTAATCATCGGCGCCGAACTTGCGTCTCGCCACGCCTTCGGGAATGTTGTGGATCCCCTTATGGGCGAGCCTTTCCTTGACATCATCCGGAACCCGGTTCCACGCTTCGTTCCGTTCGCGATAGATCTCTTTTATCTCATCATCCTCAGACGGATGGTAGCCGTTTTTGTGAACAACCGCCTCCATCGGCAGACGTGAACTCAAATCGGGCAGGCTGTCCGGGTAACCGACTGTTATCAATCCGGCCGGGAAGACATTTTCGGGCGCACCCAGCAGTGTGCCAACATCCATGAGAAGCGCGTTGCCGACATAGCAGGTGCCCAGATCCATACTTTCCGCCGCCACTACCATGTTTTGCAGCGCTATCAGCGCGTCCCAGTTGGCCATGAGGAGGTTGAAAATCCGGTTATTGGCAATCCTGTCTCGTGGCACGCCAAAAACCTCGAACCAGCGTCTGACCCGGTAAAGATCGGCTAGGGCGATGATAACAAGCGGGATATCCGCATACTTGAACTCCATTTGGGGATAGTCTCGATCGAGTTTTTCCTTCATGGCCGGATCGTCGATCACGACAAACGAATAGAGCTGGAGGTTGCCGCCGGTCGCCGCCCGGGTTCCGGCTTTGAGGATCAACTCGACCTTTTCCGACTCAACCAGTTGAGGCAGGTACTTTCTCACCGAACGGTGGTTGAGGAGCGATTCGATTACTGGATTTGTCATTGACAGGTTCCCCCAAAAACAAGTAGTCGATATGTATGCCAGGTAAAGGCTCAATCCTGCTCTGCCGGCGGATCTTAGAAGATTTGCGGGCAGGATCATGATGCGCCGCGGACAGAAAATACATGTATTGGGTTTGTTAGTCAACGATATATGTCGGGCGGGTGAAACCAGATACAAGATCGGCCGTAAAACCGGGGCGATCGGCAACAAGTAGTTGACTGAAGGGTCGTTCGTGTATTGATTGCGGTCTATTCTAACAGGGG
>DAOWIC010000303.1 GCA_030641085.1 Calditrichota bacterium | reverse complement strand
CCTTTCTTCACGGGTTATCGTCCCCAGTTTTATTTTCGTACGACTGACGTGACGGGTATAGCCCATCTGCCCAAGGGTATTGAGATGGTTATGCCCGGTGATAACCTGACGATGGATGTAGAGTTGATCACGCCGATCGCGATGGAGAAAGAGCTTCGTTTTGCGATTCGTGAGGGCGGCCGCACGGTGGGCGCCGGCGTTATCGCAGATGTTGTGGAATAAGTAACATTTTAGACGGATTAAATAGAGATGCCCAGAGAAAGAGTAATACTCGCCTGTGGCGATTGTAAGCGTCGTAATTACACGACAATGAAAAATAAACGGTTGCATCCGGAACGCGTCGAGTTTCGCAAGTACTGTAAGTTCTGCGACAAGCACACGGCGCATAAGGAAACCAGATAGATAAATTGCGTTTTGCTAGGCCAGTAGCTCCAATTGGTAGAGCGCCGGTCTCCAAAACCGGATGCTGGGGGTTCAAGTCCCTCCTGGCCTGCTAAATTTAGGGCGGAGAAACGAGCGTCTTGGATAAAATAACAAAGTTCTTAAAAGAGGTCGTCGCTGAACTAAGGAAAGTGACTTGGCCGACCAAAGATGAGCTGATCGGCTCGACTATTGTGACCGTCGTGGTCTCGGTGATAGTGTCGATTTTCATCGGGATTGTCGATCGGGTACTAACCTTCATAGTTCAGATTATTTTCGGCGGCGGATTCGGGAGCTAAAGCAGTATGGCTTTACGCTGGTACGTAGTGCACACATACTCCGGCCATGAGCAGAAGGCCAAGCGGTACCTTGAGTCGGCTGTGGTCAATGCCGGGCTGGAAGAGAAGTTTGGCCAGATTCTGGTCCCCACCGAAGAAGTCACGGAGATGAAGCAGGGCAAGCGGACAACTACCACCAAAAAGTTCCTGCCCAGCTATATACTTGTCGAACTGGAACTTGACAAAGCTACCCAGGACCTGGTCGTTTCGACACCCGGTATTACCAACTTTGTAGGTGCCGGGGGCACGCCCAAGGCGCTGAGGGAAAACGAGGTCAACCGCATTGTCGGTCAGATCGACAGCAGTCGGACCGAAGAGGTTTCCGACTTCCCGTTCCAGGCAGGCGATTCGGTCAAGGTGAACGACGGTCCGTTTATGGATTTTTCGGGTACTATCAGTGAGATAAACATGGAACGACGCAAGGTGAAGGTGATGGTTTCGATTTTCGGCCGTCCCACACCGGTTGAGCTCGATTTCCTACAAGTTGAATTGTTGAAAAAGTAAGTACTTAACCGTTTAGAGATTGGTTTGTGAAGTGGCTAAGAAAGTAGCAGGTCTCATTAAACTTCAGATACCGGCAGGCGGCGCCAATCCGGCTCCGCCGGTAGGACCTGCGCTCGGGCAGCGCGGTGTCAATATCATGGAGTTCTGCAAAGCGTTCAACGCTCGCACTCAGGGCGGTAACGGCATTTTGACCCCGGTGATTATCACGGTTTATACCGATAAATCTTTCTCCTTTGAAACCAGGACCCCGCCCGCCTCGACTCTTTTGATGATGGCTGCCAAGCTGAAAAAAGGCTCCGGGGAACCCAACAAGGAAAAGGTTGGGGTGGTGTCGAAGGATCAGGTCCGCAAGATCGCGGAGCAGAAGATGAAGGATTTGAACGCCGCCGATGTTGAAGCGGCCATGCAAATGATTGAAGGCACAGCTCGATCCATGGGGATCGAGATAGGCGTGTAGCAGTAACATTATTCGCTATACCTGGGGCAGCAGTTGTCATCAGGGAGAATAGGAGTAAATGAAACATTCCAAGAAGTACCAGGAATATCGCGCCAAGATTGACCGTCTGAAAAAATACCGGCTTGACGAGGCAGTACAGATTCTCAAAGAGGGCCACTTCGCCAAGTTTGATGAGTCGATCGAGGTTGCGGTTCGCTTGGGTGTCAACCCCAAGCACGCCGATCAGATGGTGCGCGGTACGGTAGCTTTGCCGAACGGCACTGGTAAAGTGGTTCGCGTCGCGGCCTTCGCCCAGGGCGATAAAGCGACCGAGGCAACCGAGGCCGGAGCCGATGTCGTCGGATCCGACGAACTGGCGGACAAAATCAAAGGCGGCTGGACCGACTTTGATGTAGCCGTTGCCACGCCCGATATGATGAAGGTCGTCGGCCCACTGGGTAAGGTGCTCGGTCCGAGAGGATTGATGCCCAACCCGAAGACCGGGACGGTGACCATGGATCTTGCCCGTGCGATCAAGGAGCTGAAGGGTGGTCGTATTGAGTTCAGGGTCGACAAGCAGGCCAATGTGGCTGCATCGGTGGGCAAACTCAGTTTTGACGGTGACAAAATCCAGGAAAATGTTCTGGCTTTTATGGGCGCGATAATGCGTGCCAAGCCGACCGCCGCCAAGGGCGCCTATCTGCTCGGCGCGGCGATTTGCTCAAGCATGAGCCCCGGCATAAAGCTCGATCACCAGGAACTTGTGGCCGCCCTCAAAAAGTAACGAGAAAGGAGTCGTTTGTAGATGCCAAGACCGGAAAAAATCGAAGCTGTCTCCGAAATGAAGAAGCTTTTCGAAAACGCAGGCTCCCTGTTTGTTACTGACTATCAGGGGCTCGACGTTGCTAAAATGACCGTTCTGCGCAAGAAACTGCGTGAGAACGGCGTAAAGTATCTTATCGCCAAGAACACGCTCATGAGGATCGCCGCCAAAGAGGCAGGCGTGGATGGGCTCGACGAACACTTCATCGGCCCGACCGCCATAGCCTTTACTGAGGGCGATCCGGCCGCGGCCGCCAAGGTGCTTCATGATTCCTATAAGGATCACAAACTGCCGCGCATGAAGGTGTTCATGGTTGATGACAAACTGTTCGAGGGCGCCGAAATCAGGCGTCTGGCCGACCTGCCGCCGAGAGAGATTCTCCTCAGTCAGGTTGTGGCCTCCGTTGAGGCGCCGCTTTCGAACCTGGTCGGCAGCCTGGACGGATTTTTCCGTGAGCTGGTGGGGTCGATAGACGCCCTGGCGGAGCAGAAAAAGGGTTGAAGTTGAAAATCGATGGGACCTGGTCGGATTGTCCTGCCCATGCTTCTAAGCGGTTTTGTCCCACCGTTTGGGATGTCAGGGATCCGGAAAATAGACAGAAGTAATATGCAAATTAGAAACTATGAATTTGTGAGGTAATGAAGGTGGCTAACCCCGCTATTGACGAAATCGTTGAAAAGATCGCAGAGCTTACGGCTATGGATCTGGCTGATCTGTCCAAGGCGATTCAGGACAAATTCGGTGTGACTGCTGCTGCTCCGGTGGCTGTCGCTGCCGTGGCCGCTGTCGCAGAGGCGGAAGAGAAGACCGAGTTCGACGTACTCCTGAACTCCCCCGGTGACAAGAAGATACAGGTTATCAAGGCTGTCCGCGAACTTACAACCCTCGGCTTGAAAGAGGCTAAGGATCTGGTTGAAAGCGCTCCCTGCAAGGTCAAAGAAGGCCTTTCTAAGGATGACGCTGAGAAAGCCAAAACCAAACTCGAAGAAGCCGGCGCTATCGTCGAAATTAAGTAGATACTATCGTTCTAAGCCGGGAACATACCATGTTCCCGGCTGGTTATTTACTCGGAATACCGAGAATCCCATTGTTCGATTGTTTGTTTGGTTGATTGACTGTATTGAAGCGCTCCCTCTGACAGGTACGGGGAGAGAAGTAATAGATGACAGGATCGCCAAGACCCTAAAAATTGGATAACTTCCGAAGTGGCCCGGGAAAGGGATTATCCCGACCCTGAGGGGCTTCTTTATTTTCAGGAGGGTATTGCATTGGCCCAGGAAAGCACGATAAAAAGAAAAGTCTACGGGTCTCTATCTGACATAGAGCAGATGCCCAATCTTTTGGATGTTCAGTTGCACTCGTATAACGAGTTCCTGCAGGTTGATGTCCCCGCGCACAAACGGGAGATGATCGGTCTGCACCAGATTTTCAGCGATATCTTTCCTGTCAGTGATGTCCACGAAAAGTACTCTCTGGAATATATTGGCTACTATCTGGGACCGTCCAGATATACCATCGATGAGTGTCGCGAGCGGAACATGAGCTACGCGTCACCGCTCAAGGTGACCATGCGGCTCGTCAGCCGGGAAGGCGAAGGCGAGGAAAAAGAAGTCAAGGACATCATGGAACAGGATGTCTACCTCGGCGAACTGCCGCTGATAACCGAATGGGGCACCTTTATTATTAATGGCGCCGAGCGCGTGGTCGTCAGTCAGCTTCACCGTTCACCGGGCGTCTTCTTCAGCTCCGAACGGCACCCCAATGGCACCATACTATTCTCGGCTCGGATTATTCCGTATCGCGGAAGCTGGATGGAGTTTAATACTGACATCAACCACATCATGTTCCTGTACATCGATTCCAAGCGTAAATTGCCTGTCACGATCATGCTGCGCGCTCTGGGATATTCCAGCGATGAAGACATTGTTAAACTGTTTTATAAGCCGGCCAAAATCTCCCTGACCGGCCAGAAATTCAAGGATTCCGAAGGCGTTTTCCTCGCTGAGTCCATTATCGACAAAGAAACCGGTGAGGTTCTGTTCTCGGTCGGTGATCTGGTAGACACCGAGGCGGCTGAGAAGATTGTCGCCAACGGACAAAAGACAATCAGCGCCATCGCCATGAGTGATCACCGAGAAATCCCGGTCGTTTTCAACACCCTCCGCAAGGACCCGACCAAATCTCGTGAAGAAGCGCTGGTGAAGATATTCTCGCTTCTCCGTCCGGGAGACCCGCCCTCGCTGGAGATCGCCGAATCCCTGGTCGACAAGTTCTTCTTCGGCGCCAAGCGCTATGACCTCGGTGAAGTCGGCCGCTACATGATTAACCAGCGGATGGGGCTGGATATCGGTCTTGACAAAACCACTCTGGTCGGTGAAGACTTTGTCGCAATTGTCAGGTACCTGGTCGGACTGTGTAACGACACCGGTTTCACCGACGATATCGACCATCTGGGCAACCGTCGCGCCCGTACCGTTGGAGAGTTGCTGGGTAACCTCTTTTCGGTAGGTCTCTCACGAGTTGCCCGTACAATCCGGGAGCGCTTGTCTCTGAAGGATCAGGAAAACATCACGCCGCAGTTGCTGGTGAACGCTCGCACGGTGTCATCGGTGGTCGAGACTTTCTTCGGCTCCTCGCAGCTCTCGCAGTTCATGGACCAGACCAACCCGCTCTCGGAACTGACCCACAAGCGACGTCTTTCGGCGCTTGGTCCGGGCGGTCTGACCCGCGAAAGAGCCGGCTTTGAGGTGCGCGACGTGCACCATACCCACTACGGTCGCCTCTGTCCGATCGAGACGCCGGAAGGTCCGAATATCGGACTGATCACGTCGCTGGCGACCTTCGCCCGAATCAACCGTTACGGTTTTCTTGAGACTCCGTATAACCGGGTGAAAAACGGCAGGCTAACCGGGGAAAGAGTTTACCTGTCAGCCGACGAGGAGGATCGTCACCTGATCGCCCAATGCGACGAACCGCTGGACAAGAGCAATAAATTTACCAACGAACTGGTTTCGGCGCGCAATCGTTCGGACTATCCCGATGTCAAGGGAAAGGATATTCTATATATGGATGTCTCGCCGCGGCAGACCGTATCCGTGGCGGCCTCGCTGATCCCGTTCCTGGAGCATGACGACGCCAACCGCGCTCTGATGGGGTCCAACATGCAGCGCCAGGCGGTGCCGCTTCTGAAGACCCAGGCACCGTTCATCGGTACCGGCATGGAGCACAAGGTTGCCTCCGACGCCGGCGCGATCGTCCGGACACGGCAGGCCGGCGAGGTCGTTTTTGTCGACGCCGAGAGGGTTATTATCCGTCCGGACATCAAGCAACGGGTCGGCAAGCTCGGTTATGTCGAGGATCAGGAATATGTGCTGACAAAATACCGTCGCTCCAACCAGGATACCTGTGTCAACTTCACGCCAAGCGTGCAACTGGGACAGAGAGTGGAAGAGGGCGATGTAATCGCCGACGGTCCGGCGGTCGAGAATGGCGAGCTGGCCCTCGGTTACAACGTGCTGGTCGCTTTTATGCCCTGGCGCGGCTACAACTATGAGGACGCGATCATACTCTCCGAGGGTCTGATTCATGACGATATCTACACCTCGATCCATGTCGAGAAATACGAGTTGCAGGTGCGCGACACCAAGCGCGGCTCGGAAGAGATCACCCGTGAGATCCCCAATGTCTCCGAAGAGGCGTTGCTCAATCTCGATGAGAATGGCATTATTCGCGTTGGTGCGGAGGTTGAAGCTGGCGACATTATGGTCGGTAAAGTAACGCCCAAGGGCGAGACCGAGCTGTCTCCGGAGGAGCGCCTGCTGCGCGCTATCTTTGGTGAGAAAGCCGGTGATGTCAAGGACGCCAGTCTCAAGGCCCCACCCGGGATGAAGGGCGTGGTCATCAAGACGAACGTATTTACGCGCAAGGAGAGGACCGAGGAGGCCAAGAAACAGGAGAAGGCTGAAACGGCCCAGATAAAAAGGAGATTCAACAAGAAGTTCATCGATATAACCGAGCTTCTGCGCCAGAAAGTTGGCACGCTGCTCGAGGACCATTCCTCCCAGACGATTCGCTCGCTGGTGGACAACTCGGTCGTAATCCGCGCCGGGCATAAGTTCAAGGCGGAGGAATTTTCCGAGTTCGACTTCTTCTCCGTCGTCGCACCGGACGGTTACTGCTCTGACGCCAACGTCAATCGCCATGTCGAGTCGGTTATCGTCGAAGCCAAGGATATCCTCGACAAGTGTAAGGAAGAAGAGGGAGTTGAGATTGACAAGGTCGTGCGCGGCGCGGAGCTGCCTCCGGGCGTCAAGCAACTCGTCAAAGTGACGGTTGCCATCCGACGCAAAATCTCGGTCGGCGATAAGATGGCCGGTCGCCACGGCAACAAAGGGGTTGTGTCCAAGCTGGTTCCGGTGGAAGACATGCCCTACACCGCCGCCGGCACTCCGGTTGACATTATCCTAAATCCGCTGGGTGTGCCGTCACGGATGAATGTCGGTCAGATTCTGGAGACACATCTGGGTTGGGCGGCGCAAAAGCTGGGTGAGCGTATCGCTACCCCGGTCTTTGAGGGCGCCACTATCCCCGAGATCAAGGAAAAATTAACCGAAGCCGGTCTGCCCGAAAGCGGCAAGCTGGTCCTTCACGATGGACTCACCGGTGAACCGTTTGATAATCCGATCACCGTCGGATATATATACATGCTTAAGCTGTCCCACCTCGTGGATGACAAAATTCACGCCCGGTCGATTGGCCCATACTCGCTCGTTACGCAGCAGCCTCTGGGCGGTAAAGCCCAGTTCGGTGGCCAACGCTTCGGCGAGATGGAAGTCTGGGCGCTGGAGGCTTACGGCGCCGCCTATACGCTGCAGGAGATGCTCACGGTCAAGTCGGACGACGTAGTCGGTCGCAGCAAGGTTTACGAGGCGATCGTCAAGGGAGAGAACCCGCCGGAGCCGGGTTATCCCGAGGCCTTCAATGTGTTGGTGAAAGAGCTGCAGGCGCTTGGCTTGGATATAAAGCTGCTGGAGCAGGCATGAGACAGCGAATTGGTGTAGAAATCAGGCCGTTCGATTCAGTCGGACGGATGAAATAAAGGAGATAACCATGGCCGATCTGATGGGTAAGAATCAAGCGCAGAAGAGCAAACCCACGGAGTTTGCGGCGATTCAAATCCAGATAGCTTCCCCTGAGGTTATCCGCTCCTGGTCCTATGGTGAGGTCACCAAGCCGGAAACCATCAACTATCGCTCCTTTAAGCCGGAGCGTGACGGGCTGTTCTGTGAGAGGATATTCGGCCCGGTTAAGGACTGGGAATGTAATTGTGGCAAATATAAGCGGATTCGTTTTCGCGGTATCGTCTGTGACCGCTGCGGCGTAGAGGTCACACAGTCGAAGGTCCGACGGGAAAGAATGGGACATATCGAACTGGCCGTGCCGGTTTCGCACATCTGGTATTTCAAGTCCCTGCCGTCACGGATAGGAAATCTCCTCGATTTATCGATCCGCAACCTTGAAAAGATACTCTATTACGAGTCATACCTTATGATTGATCCCGGCAACTCCTCCTACATGGTGGGCGATATGTTGTCCGAGGAAGAATTTAACGATCTCGAAGAAGCCGGTAAGACCTTTGAGGCAGAGATGGGCGCCGAAGCGGCGCGCAAGCTGCTTAAGAAGCTCGACATCGACGAGATGGCGGTCACTCTCCGGGCGCAGGCCAAGGTGGAGACGTCGGCCCAGCGCAAGAAGGATGTCCTCAAGCGTCTGCGGATTATCGAGTCATTCCGTCAGTCGGACAACCGTCCCGATTGGATGGTCATGTCGGTCATTCCGGTCATTCCGCCCGATCTCAGACCGCTGGTGCCGTTGGAAGGCGGCCGGTTTGCCACTTCCGATCTCAACGACCTGTATCGCCGGGTGATAAACCGCAACAATCGACTGAAAAAGCTTATCGATATTCAGGCTCCGGACGTAATTCTCCGCAACGAGAAGCGGATG
>DAOWIC010000239.1 GCA_030641085.1 Calditrichota bacterium | reverse complement strand
GAGAAACTCGCCCGGAAGAAAATAGTCTCACTCAATTTTGTCAGTTCGCCCGGCTCGGGCAAAACCAGCCTGCTGGAAAAGACGCTGGCGGAGTTTGAAAATGATGTTAAAACGGCGGTCATCGCCGGCGACGTTCAGACCGAAAACGACGCCAACCGCCTGACTCGCGCCGGAGGAAAAGTAGTCCGCCCGATAGTAACCGGCGGCGCGTGCCATCTCGACGCCAAAATGGTTACCAAAGTGACCGACGAGTTGAATCTCGACGAGGTTGACCTGCTCTTTATTGAGAATGTCGGCAACCTTGTTTGTCCTTCCAGTTACGACCTCGGAGAGGACATGAAGGTCGTGCTGATAAGCACAACCGAGGGCGACGACAAACCGCTCAAATATCCGGGCATGTTTCGCCGATCGTTGGCAATGGTAGTCAACAAGACCGACCTCATCGGGACCTCCGATTTCAGCCTGGAGGCGGTGCGTGAAAACGCCCTGAAAATAAACGGGCAACTGAGAATTTTCGAGCTGTCTTGCCGAGGCGGCGACGGACTCGATGCCTGGTATTCCTGGCTGAAGGAACTTGTTGCGGCCAAGAAGAAAAGCTGACAACCGAACCACCAGCCGGAATCAGATATGTCACCATTAACCGGTTCACGATCAGATCAGCGCCTGAGACTCGATGTCAACGGTGTCGTGCAGGGTGTCGGCTTTCGGCCGTACGTATATCGCCTCGCGAACGAAGTCGGTTTGGGCGGCCATGTCAATAATCACTCCCGGGGCGTCACTATCGAGATCGAAGGATCGCCGCAGAAGGTCGAGACATTTCGAAACCGTCTCATTGCCGAACTACCCCCGCTGGCACGAATCGATGAATGTCATGCTCAGGCTATCCCTGTCCGGGGTGAGATAGAATTTCGGATTACGCTCTCCGCTGACAATGCGACTGCCTCCACAATCATCCCCCCTGATATTGCCACCTGCGATGACTGTCTGCGGGAGCTGTTTGATCCGGGTGACCGAAGGTATCGTTATCCGTTCATCAACTGTACCAATTGCGGGCCGCGCTACACGATTGTCGAAAGCATCCCGTACGACCGGCCCTATACCTCGATGAAGCTGTTTGACCTCTGCCCGGACTGTCACCGGGAGTATCACGATCCGGCTGATCGACGGTTCCACGCGCAGCCTAACGCCTGCCCGGTCTGCGGCCCGGGACTGACGCTGCATGACGGGGCAGCGGAGGTAGTTTGCGATGATCTGTTGGCGAGGGTGATAGACTACCTCCGCGACGGCCGTGTTGTCGCCATTCGCGGGGTGGGCGGATTTCATCTTGCGGTCGACGCTTCCAACGAGGCTGCGGTCTGCAAGCTGCGAGAGCGAAAACAACGAGCCGAAAAGCCGCTGGCTATGATGGCGCCCGATATCGACGCGGTTCGCCGTTTCTGCCAAGTCAGTAAGAACGAAGAGACACTGCTGCTCGAACACACTCGACCGATTGTTCTGCTGAAGCGAATCGAAAACGACAGTCTGGCTCCGTCGGTGGCGTACGATAACCGGTTCTACGGCTTCATGCTGCCATACACACCGCTGCACCACCTGCTGCTGCGGGGAAATTTCGACGCTCTGATAATGACCAGCGCCAACCTGGCCGAGGAACCGATTGCCATCGGAAACGACGAGGCCATTGACAGGTTGGGCGGTATCGCCGATTGCTTCCTTTTGCACAATCGGGATATCCTGCAGCGGTGCGATGATTCCATCGTGCGCCACGCAGCCGGGGCTAAAAGAATAATCCGTCGCGCGCGCGGATTTGTACCGCAGTCGGTTTATCTGGGGGGTCAGGTGGAAAGATCGATCCTGGCCTGCGGCGGCGAGTTGAAAAACACAATTGCCCTGGCGCGGGATAACAGAGTCTGCCTCAGTCAGCATATCGGCGATCTCGACAACCCGTCGGCGCTGGGTTTTTTCGAGGAATGCGTCGATCATCTCAAAGGCGTGCTGCAGATCGAGCCGGATTTGATAGCCCATGACCTGCACCCGGAATATCTGTCCACCAAATGGGCGCTAAATCAGTCCGACATTCCAACGGTCGGGATACAGCATCACCATGCGCATCTGGTGTCGGTCCTGGCCGACAACAGTATCAGCGAACCGGCGATCGGGATCATTCTGGATGGCACCGGTTACGGCACCGACGGCACTATCTGGGGTGGTGAAATCTTGTACGGCGATGCGCGCGGATTCGACCGTCTGGCGTGGCTCGAGCCGGTACCGATGCCGGGCGGTGAGGCCGCTATTCGGCAACCGTGGCGGATGGCACTGGGCTACCTTCAGCATGTCTACGGCGATGCGTTGAACGACCTGGACCTGCCATTCGTGAAGGATCT
>DAOWIC010000019.1 GCA_030641085.1 Calditrichota bacterium | reverse complement strand
TTGTTTGATGACAAAAACGCTATGGTTCGTCTGGATATGTCGGAGTTTATGGAGCCGCACTCGGTGGCCAAAATGATCGGCGCCCCGCCGGGGTATGTTGGCTACGAAGCGGGCGGTGTTTTGACCGAGGCGGTCAAGAGAAAACCGTTCTCGATTGTACTATTCGACGAAGTGGAAAAGGCTCATCCGGATGTCTTCAATGTCTTGCTGCAGCTTCTTGATGATGGTCGGCTTACCGACGGCCAGAACCGGACGGTCGATTTCAGCAATACGGTCGTTATCCTGACCTCCAATTATGCCGCCGACCTGATACTCGATGCGGACCGCGAGGGCAAAGAGGTCGATATGGAACAGGTGCGATCGTTTCTCTTCACCAAGTTTCGGCCTGAGTTTTTGAACCGGTTAAACGACATTATTATCTATCACACATTCAAGCCGGAAGAGGTTGAGAAGATAGTCGGGCTGGAATTCGATCAGCTAAGCTCCATGCTGGCCGATCAGGATATCGTGGCCACGCTCTCCGATGATGCCCTGAAGAAGCTGGCGCGCGACGGCTACACGTTTGAGCTGGGCGCCCGCCCCCTGCAGCGCATTATCGAGAGGGAGATTATCAACAAGCTGTCAATTCAGATTATTACCGGTGAGATCAAGGCCGGCGATCAAGTCTTTATAAATATTAAGGACGATACGTATCAATTCACGAAGAAGAAATAGCAGAAGTCAGCAATAAAGCCGTTAAATACTGGAGGCCTACATGGCGAAATTCATACTTGGTGCGCAGGAGCGGGTCAAAAAGGACGATTCGATTCCGGTCGAACTGCTTCCGTCCAACAAGATCCTCTATGCCGCCCGGTTGAACACCGACGAGGAGCCGAATGTCACTCCCACCAAGTGCACCAATCTCAAGGAAGTGTTCGAGAAATACCGTCCCTCGTTCAACGTGGAGATGGAAACCGCGGAAGGCGAGCCGATCAGCTCTGATTTTGAAATCAGGGCGATGAAGGACCTCACTTCGAAGGAGCTTATCGAGAAAAACGACCATCTCCAAAAGACCTACTACAGCAAAGAGATGATGGCGGATCTCGACAAGCAGTTGAAAAAGAACAGCGCGCTGAAGAAAGTTCTCAAGGACAAAGAGAAAAAAGAAGCGTTGCTCAAAGTGGCCCAATATTACATCGACCTGCTCAGCGAGTGAAAAGGAGGTGAGCTAGACTGTGAGTGAAGAAGAAAGAAAAGATATGCAGCCAGAGACTGCACCGGCCCAGCCGGCCGAAGCTCCCGCGAAGGAGAAAGTCTCCGATGACGAGTTCGCGTCCATCCTGGGCGACACTTTCGGCGATTTCAGCAAGATAGCCTCGCTGTTGCCGTCGTTTAAGACCTCCGACGGCGACCTGGTCCGCGGGGTTGAGTGGCTCGACCCCAAAAAGGATTTCCAGCGCAAGGAATTCCTGACCAAGAAGGACTTCGCCAAACAGCGCATGCTACTGGCGCAGCGTTTGAAAATCTGGGCTGAGAATCTGGCCAAAAGCAATGATCCCGATCAGATCCGCAAGGGACTGGCGGAGTCATCGGCCAAACTGGAGACCAACCTGGATAAGAACATGAAGAAGGTCCACCGGGCCTCGCGTGATCTGGAAACTACCTATCGCGCTATCGACAAGTTCTTTGCCAACGCCCAGCAGGAGCCTGACGATAAGGTGAACGCCTACTTCGTCAATGTCAGCGCTGAAGAACTGACCGACCCGGATGATCGCGAGAAGTTTGAAGAAGTGGCCAAGGAGATTGCCGGTCTATTTCGCGAATGGGATATTACCGAAGCGTTCGCGATGGCCGTTGTTCCCGGTTACCTCGGGAGCGTCGAGAATATCGACACTATCGCCCGTCAACTCGGTTTCCCGAACAAGGTTCACATAATGACCGACCTGCCCAACTTCGAGACATTCGAGGAGGTCATAGACATGCTCGAAGATCCGAGCTATGCAAACCTGGCCGGCATCGACAGCTACAAGCAGTACGCATCGGTCTTCGCCAATTACCTGATGGCTCGCAAGGCCAATCAGTACGAGGATGAAGATATGTGGATTCCGCCGTCGGCCGCCGTGGCGGGTAAGATATATCAGGGTGACGTGACCGAGGGGATGCAGCAGCCCATGGCCGGCTTTAAGTACGGCAAGATCGCCGATGCGAAGTATGTCCGGTTCAAGGCTAACCAGCCCGACGCAAGTAAAATCAACGAAATGGGTGTCAACCCGATCGTTGATTTTAAGGGGACGCCAGTCGCGATGGGTTCCGCGACTCTGTTCAACAAGGAGACGTTTAACAACTACTCCATCAGGCGCACCTATGATTATGTCTACAAGACCCTGCGCAATTATCTGAACAAGCAGACCTTTACCGTCATTGACCAGAAGTTTGTCGACGCCATGCGGCGCGATATCGACAAATTCATGAAGGCTATCACCGGCCAGGACAACATCCTGCAGGATTTCAAGGTTGAGATTTTCGCCGATGACGAGATGCGCAAGCGTCAGGAGATCGACGTCAAGGTGAGTCTGAATCCGAAATATCCGGCCAAGTCGTTCAATATCGAATTCCTGGCCTGGGGTGAAGGCGACCAGACAAACGTAAAGGACAAATAGGCTGATAACGGCCGTCGGCGCAGGGCCAACACCCGGATATGACAGCGTGCCGCGGAAGGTGAACGGAAATTAAGTACACTAAACACATAACCCGCTAATGTAAGGAGACGCGTTATGGCACGGAGACCGATGCTTGAGATAGACGGTGTCACTTATAAGAACGTCTACGAGGTTTCATATGGGCTGTATACCGCCAAGGACGAAACCGGTCGGCCCTCGGACAGAGCGCATGCCGGTGTGATCAAGATTACGCGCGAGTCTGATGAAAGCGCAGATATCGCCCGCTGGGCCATGGATTCCAGCAAGCCGAATTGGAAAGCCGGCAAGGTGCTTTTCAAGAACCCTGACGACGCTACCATGAAGGAACTTTCGTGGGAGGATGGTTTCATCACCAAGTACGAGGAGATGGTACCGCATGTCAAGCAGCGTCCCGACGATCAGGTGTATGAGTATTTTGAAATCTCTTGCCATAAACTGATTATCGCCGATGCCGAAATTGACAATCGGTGGGAGGAATAAAGTCATCGAGCGCTGTCGGGCGGCTTGCTGTCGCCCGACAGTCTGCTTTTAGAATACCGGGGTCAGAAACATGCCATTAGAAATATCGGAAATGGTTATTGCGGCAACTGTCGACGAGGAGAGTCTTGGGGCGGCACCGGCCGATGAACGGTTGCTCGCTACCGAGACATCCTGCTCAATCCTGGTCGACAATGAAAAGATCGAGTATGATATCGCCCGCGTGGAGTTGCGTCAATATATCGACAAGCACCATCATCTCAAGCTGACGATACGCGAGCGGGCCGAGGACACGCAGCGGGATATCTCGACCTACGCTTCTTATCTCGGTAAACCGATTTCCCTGACAATCAAACCGGCCGGGGGCGTCATCGACGAATCCCGAACGGCAACGTTTGTCGGCGTCATCACTCGCGTCGATCAGAATAATAATATCGATAGCATCAATGTCACTACGATCGAGGCTCACAGTCCGACGATTGCCATGGACGGAGCCAAAAAGAACGCCTTCTACCGCGACCAGAGCAGCACCGACATAGCCGGTGCAATTCTGCGCAACTATCCAATCACACTGGGCAAAATCGACTCCAGCAGTGACAACCATACCTTCAGCGTGCAACATCGCGAAACGGATTACGACTACGTGATGCGACTCGCGGCCGGGTGTGGATTGTTTGCCCATTACGATGGTCAGGAATTTCATGTCAACAAACCGGGCTCGTCCGACGCCGAGGAACTGGTCTGGCGTGAATCGCTGGGGCTTTTTTCGCTCGGATTAGGAACTGCGCCGCAGGAATTCACCGCCCAGGTCTATAATTACGAGCAGAGCAAATCCTACGAGCAGGATACCAAAGCGGTTCAGGCGCGGGCGTCCCTTTCGGCACTCTCAAAGGCCGCTCCCGACGGTTCAGAAAAGATTTATAAGACATCCGGCTTCTCCACCGCCCCGAAGGTTGTCAGCGACGCGCGGTCGCTCGATGATGTCCTGCTGAGGGAAAAAAGCCGCGCTATGGGCCGGATGGTTACCTGTCAGGGGCAATCGAGTGTCCCGGCGGTGAGAGTGGGACGATGTGTGAGCATCAAGGGATTGGAGCAACTCGACGGTCATTACCTCGTTAGCTCCGTCTGCCACGTGGTAAACGCCACCGGCAGTTATCGCAATGGTTTTGTCTGCCACCCGCTCGATATCGCCTTTCCGGCGGCCCACTCCGCCGTTGCCGGCGAAACTCAGCTTCAGAGCGCCGTGGTCGTTGATAACAATGACCCCGACGGCCTGGGGCGCATAAAAGTTAAATTCCCCTGGCTTGAATCGGAAGAGACTATCTGGGTGAGATTTCTTACCCCTCACGCCGGGGCTGACCGGGGCTGGTTCGCGCTTCCGGAGATCGACGATGAAGTATTGGTTGGATATGCTTTTGACAATCCCCACTACCCGATCGCACTGGGGGCGCTGTATAATAAAGATGCCTCTCCCCCGTCATCGACCCAGAGCGCCGAAAACGATGTCAAGCTCTTCTGCACTCGCGGCGGCAATCAGATTATGATCAACGACAAGTCCGGCAGTGAAGAAATCACGATCACCACCAAGGACAATTCCAACAGTATTGTCCTGAACATGCCGGGACCGAAAATCACGATTCAGAGTGACGGCGACATTCTGCTCAAGGGCAACAACATCCAGTTGGAGAGTGAACAAGAGCTCACGCTGAAGGCGGGCACCAACATGAAGGTTGAGGCCGGCGCAAACCTCGAAACAAAAGCGTCGGGCACGTATAAAGCTGAGGGAGCGACAGTTACGGTCAAAGGAAATCTGATAAACCTGAATTGATTATAGCATGGAATATCTCGCGCTACCATTTGAATTGAAAGAAGATTACCTGTCACGGACGGAAAACTTAAAGGAATCGATAGTCTGTTCCATTGGTTTGTTGTTGAGTACCCGCCGGGGCGCGATGCACTTTCTGCCGGAGTTCGGTTGCGATATATGGGAGATGGAGTTCTCGGATATCTATACTGCCAACAAGGCAACTGTCCGGGCCAGTCTGCGCAATGCGATTGCAGCATTTGAAAAGCGGCTGTCCGATGTATCGGTCTCATTTAGCACCGATGCAGGAAACCGCCCCCATGTTCTGGGTATCTCCGTGAAAGTGACCGGCCTTTATCGCGAAGACGGCGAAGAGAAAAAGTTTGAAAGTAGCTTCTTACTGGGCTGATATGATGTATCTCAAAGCACGCACGCAACAGGACATATTCAACGACATGCATCGTGAGTTGCGGGCTTGGAATCCCCAGATCCCCCAGTCACCGGACCGGCTTGACCCGATCCTCAAGATTGTCCTGGAACTGTACGCTCACGAACTGGCCCGTATCGATCAGCGAGTCGGTTCGCTCTGGGAAGGGGCCACGAATTCATTGATAAGAGCGCTTAATCCCGAATGCACGCGCTGGCCGGTACCGGCGTACACGGTGATCAAGTGCGAGGTGTCCGATCCGGTGGTCGAGATCGATCCCCATACCCGTTTCTATTACCGGGAGAAACGCGAGGGCGGCCAGACCTTCTTCTTTTCCGCCCTAAAAAATGAAAGCCTCGTACAGGCGACCGTTCCGCACGCGTTTCTGACTATCGGCGATATCGCGCTCGACCTGAAGGGAATGGCCCTGCAGTCGGACGACACCGCGCTGCCTGATCTGCCCTTTTCGGCGAGCGATTCCGGCACGATATACCTTGCGGTCGATTTTGGCGAGGAACCGTCGCGACTGGCCGGGACCCGCCTGTTTCTCGACGGGCACAGTTCGCTCCTGCGGCAGTTGCGCTGGGCTAACTGGTTTCCGTCGTCGGCATCGGGCGAATTTTACACCGACAGCGGCTTTTGCCCCGGGACGGAGTGCTGTATCGATGATATTGTCGATGGCGCCACGGACTCGGGCGACTTCGGCGGACTGCGCTCGTGCGCCGACCTTTTTCGCAGTCTCGAGGATAACTTTGTTGTCCTGCCGGATGTTTTCACGCGAACCTGGG
>DAOWIC010000109.1 GCA_030641085.1 Calditrichota bacterium | reverse complement strand
GAGCGGGGGAAAGCTCGGTCGGAATCGAGTATCTAAAAGAGCACGGTATGCCGGTGTACATATTCCCGGAAGCAGTGGCCAAGACGCTCACGACTATTTACTCCCGCAAGGAATGGCTGGATCGACCCAAGGGCAGGTTCAAGAACTTCAAGGTGGACACGGCGAAGGTAACGGCTATTGTCGACCGGGCCGCAAAAGCCGGTCAGAAGAGCATTGTCGGGGTCGATGCGATCGAAATCCTGTGTGCCTACGGTATCCCGGCCGCCGGTTACCGCTACGCCTTTACGCCGAAAGAGGCTGCCGATGTCGCCGGTGAGATGGGCTACCCGATTGTCATGAAAATCAACACCCCGCCAGTCCTTCACAAAACCGAAGTGGGCGGCGTGATGGTAGACCTGCGCACTGAGAAAGAGGTCCGGGCGGCCTTTGCCAAACTCAAGGGCCGGATCGGGAAACTGAAGAAGGGCGAGGAGTTTTCGGTGGCGATTCAGCGGATGATCTCCGGCGGTATCGAGACGGTCATGGGCATGACAATCGATCCCTCCTTCGGGCCGCTCATAATGTTCGGCTTGGGCGGAATCTATGTCGAGGTCATGAAGGATGTCTCGTTTCGGATCAACCCGGTCACGGACGTAGGCGCTAAAGAGATGATTAGATCACTGCGCTCCTATCCGCTGCTGAATGGATTCAGAGGTACGCCGCCGGTCGATCTGGCTACGGTTCAGGGGGCGCTACTTCGACTTTCGCAATTGGTCAAGGATTTCCCCTGTTTCGCCGAGATCGACATCAATCCGTTTATAGCGTCACCCGACAAAGACCGGTGTAAAGCAGTGGACGCCCGTTTTATCCTGCGCAAAGGTTGATAGTACTATTGACTTGAATTTTGTTCCCGGTTCGATATCTTGAATTATCACACCCGGAGTGCGGCAATCGGGAGGCTGAATAAGACGACTATGACCGCGAGGGTGACATAACGAATCTGACGGCGGGGGAATTATGCGCTATGAAATAAAGTCGATACCGATCTGGCCTTTTACGAAGGTCTCCTTCTTTTACAATCTGGTGATCGGGTTCATCATCGGCCTTTTTTACGCCATGATAGCCGGGCTGCTGGCGACCGTGATGGCCGAGCTTTCGCTGATCGAGGCCGATGGCTTCGAATACGACAGCCTGCCGATTGGGTTCCTGATGGTGCTCATGCCGTTTTTGTGCGCGTTCTTTTGCGCCGCATTTAATACGGTCGCGGGCATTGTCCTGATTTTCGTCTACAATCTTATCGCCCGCCTTGTGGGTGGACTGGAGTTGAATCTCAGCGCGGTCGAGGAAGAGACGCCGCCGCCATCAAAGCCTGCCGTTAAACCCGCTAGGACTGAGTACGGACCGCCGCCGCCACCACCACCGCCTCAATCGGTACGACCGCGGCCGCCAATGGAGCCGCCTCCAACCAGCGCCGCCGCGGATGAAGACGCCGGACCGCCGCCGAACAACAATCGCAACGATGAAAGTAATGAACCGCTATGAGTGAAAAGACAGTCAGAGTACGCCTGGCGCCATCGCCCTCCGGATATCTTCATGTCGGCACGGCTCGCATGGCGATAGCCAATTACCTGTTCGCCCGTCACAACAAGGGCAAGTTCCTGATTCGCATTGAGGACACCGATACCGCCCGCTCGGATGCCTCCTTGATCGAACCGATACTGGCGGCCATCAAATGGCTCGGCCTTGACTGGGACGAGGAGATTGTCTACCAGTCGAAACGGATCGATCATTATAACCAGTTTGCCGTGAAGCTGCTCGAAGGCGGGCACGGATACCGCTGTTTCTGTACCCCGGAACGGCTTGCCGAGGACCGCGAGAAGGCGCGCGCCGCAAAAGGTCCGATGAGATACAATCGGCGTTGCCTCGGGCTGTCGCAGGATGAGATCGATAAAAAGCTCGCCGCCGGTGAACAGTTCGCGATCAGGCTCAGGATACCCGAGGGCGCGACATCGTTTGACGACATTGTCTCGGGGCGGCTCAACCGATCTAACGAAGAAATCGAAGATTTTATCGTGGCTCGCTCCGACGGCCGGGCGACCTATAATCTGGCAGTGGTGATCGACGATCATGATATGGGCATTACGCACGTGATCCGCGGCAACGACCATATTACGAACACCTTCAAGCAGGTGCACATTTATGACGCCCTCGGTTTCGACCTGCCTGTTTTCGGTCACCTGCCGATGATACTCAGACCGGACAAGAAAAAGGTCTCCAAACGGCTTGGCGATAAGGATGTCGGCGAGTACCGCAAGGAGGGAATCCTGCCGGAGGCGATATTTAATTATCTCTGCCTGCTGGGATGGTCACCCAAGACCGACCGCGAGATCTACTCGGTGGAGGAACTGATAGAGATATTCAACCCGGATAATTTCAACCCGTCAAACGCCGTTTTCGACCAGGAGAAACTGATCGCCTTTAACAAGGCGCATATCATGCTCAAACCGGATCACGACTTGGCGGTGGAACTCGCGCCGATGCTGGTCGAGGCCGGCCTGACCACCAAGTACTGGCTGGAGACGCGGTGGGAATACCTGCGAGCAGTGGTTGGTGTACTGAAGGGACGGGTATCGCGTGTCTCTGAATTTGTGGACCACGGTGGCTATTTCTTTGATTTCGACTACAAGTACGATCCGGAGGCCGCCGCGAAGCAGTTCACCAAAGAGGCAGGGCCGCTGCTGACGGAGCTGGCCGACCGCTTTGAGCAGCTTGAAGAATTCACCCATGATTCGACCGAGGCGGTTTTAAGTCAGGTGGCCGCAGAGAGAGAACTGAAAAAGGCGAAGCTGATTCATCCCACCCGGCTGGCGGTATCGGGAATGAAAGTCGGTCCGGGGCTGTATGATATTCTTGCCGTTTTGGGCAAGACAAGGGTTGTCGAACGGCTGCGCAAGGCCGTAGAATACATTGAGAAACAGTAAACCAGTCGACAAATGAGGAAGCAGATGTCCGACGCAAAAGAAAAAATCGCCGAGGCCCTCAGACGGGCTATTAAAGGCGAAGAGGATGGTTACAGGTTCTACGATCTGCTGGCTGAAAAGGCGACCAACGATGATGCCAGGAGAAAGCTGCAACAGTTGCGCGACGACGAAGTCCGGCACAAGGCGACCCTGATCGGTATCTTCCGGCAGCATGTGGGTGGCGAGGTCGGCCAATTGCCGGAAAAAGGTTTAAGCGCGCTGTCCGATATTTTTCGCAAGGGACGGCTGGAAGAACGCACTTCGGAGATGGAGTTTATCGACCTGGCTATCGAGGCCGAACTGGCCGCGATGAAATTTTACCAGGATGAAAGAAATTTGGTTGATGACGCCGTTTTTCAGTCTATTTTTGATCAACTGTCGGAAGAAGAGCACAGCCATTACGAGTTGTTAAAAGCCGAGCGCGAGGCAATTACCGGCAACTATCACTGGTTCAGTTACGGTGATTCGTCACCCATGGAAGAGTGATGCGGCCGGAATGATCTCAAACGGACAGTAACAGTTCATTGGACGGAGGTAATACCGATGCAGTGGGTCTGTGAGATTTGCGGTTATGTTCATGATGATGATGACCTGCCGGATGTCTGCCCCGTATGCGGGGCGCCCAAGAGCAAATTCACCGAGTCGTCGGGTAAGGGATCGGGTTTGCTGCTCGACGAGCTTGAGACAGATCACGACGATGACTTCACCAACGATCTTTACAGCGGCTTCGACGAATAGGTGGTCACAATTTGAATGATGATGAACGTCGGGGACGGGGTGCGGGCGTTGGCGATCCGGCTCCTGACTTTACCCTGAACACGCACAACGAGGGGGAGTTAAACCTCGCTTGGTACCGGGGACGAAAGAATGTGGTGCTGGCCTTCTACCCGGGTGACTGGACCCCGGTCTGCGCCACCCAGGTACCCGAATATCAGAAATTGGCCGATAAATTCGCTCAGTACGACTGCCAGTTGCTGTGTGTCTCGGTCGATTCCGTTCCCTGTCATATCGCCTGGGCCAGGTCTCTGGGCGGGCTTGATTTTCCGCTGATGTCCGACTATTTCCCGCATGGAGAAGCGGCCCGGAAATACGGCGTATTCCACAAAAAGGGTTTCGCCGAACGCGCTGTCTTTTTGATCGACAAAGCCGGAATTATCCGGTATGTTGAGCATATCGACTTGATGAAACTGCCCGACAACGACGAGCTATTTAGGCAACTGGCCCTGCTGGAAGGGAAGCCATCCGCGACAGAAGAATAGTTGAACCTTAGCGCCCACTGCTTGTTCTAATATTTTCAGTACACAAGGGGTCTGAGAGGAGATAGTAATGCTGGAAATTGGAGAGGCCGCTTCCGATTTTGATCTGGGAACATCCACGGGTGGCCGATTGTCTTTGGCTGACCTGAGGGGTCGCTTTGGAGTGATCGTATTTTACCCGAAAAACAACACCCCGGGTTGAAACAGACAACTCTCTCTGCTGGAGGAGTACCGGCCTCGGTTTGAGGCAGCAAATACGACCGTGCTGGCCATGAACCCGGCCTCGGTCCAGTCACACCGAAATTACAGTGAGAAGAAGGGCTACGCTTTTCCCATTCTCTCCGATCCGGGTGAAACGGTCCTGGCGAAATACAAAAACCAGAAGCTGAGAGGCAAAAGTGTCCTGCGAACGGTGTATGCCATCAATCCGAAAGGGACAGTCATTTTTGCCGAGCGCGGTCACGCCAGCTATGACGCAATTATGGATATTATTAAGGCGAAAAGCTGAAGAATGACAGGCAGTCAGACGGAAAATAGCGGTTCGGTTTTTGATATTACCTTTATCGGGGCCGGTCCGGTCGCATTGTACGGCATGTACTACAGCGGCCTGCGCATGGCTCAGACGAAGGCAATCGATATGCTGGGCGAGATCGGCGGCGGTCTGATGGCGCTCTACCCGGAGAAGTACATCTACGATGTCGCCGGGTTTCCCAAAGTGTTAGCGAAGGATCTCGTCAAGCAGATGACGCAGCAGGCCAGCCAGTACGAACACACCTGGTGCCTCGGCGAGAAAGTGCTCGGGCTGGAGCGGGACCGTGAGGGCATAATTTCATTGGCCACCGACCTCGGCGAACATCGATCCAAAACGGTCGTGATTTGCGCCGGTATGGGTGCCTATGTGCCGCGGCGGCTGGAAATCCCGAACGTGACGGAACTGGAGGGTGCGGGGGTGCACTACTTTGTCCGGCGACTGAATGATTTCGCAGGCAAAAATGTGCTCATTGTCGGTGGGGGCGACTCCGCCTTCGACTATTCCATGATGCTCGAACCGGTGGCCCGGTCAATTACGCACATCCATCGCAACGACTTTTTCTCGGCCCACGAGGAGTCGGTGAAGAAGGTCCGTAATTCACCGGTGGACCTGAAATTCCCCTTCTGGGAAGTGATGCGGATCGAGGGCGACGACCATGTCCGCCACGCCACGATTGTCCAGACCCAGACCGGCGAAAAAGAGCGGTTGGCGGTCGACGCGATCATCTTCAACCTGGGCTTTATCACCAACCTGGGGCCGATCGCTGACTGGGGGATCGAGATCGAAAAAAACGCAATAGCGGTTGACAGTCGGATGCGTACCAATATCGAAGGTGTCTATGCCGCCGGGGACATTGTTACCTACGACGGTAAGCTGAAGCTGATCTCGACCGGCTGCGGCGAGGTCGCTATTGCGGTCAACAATGCCAGACATTATATTGACCCAAGAGCTAAGGTTAGCCCCGGTCATTCGACCGAAAGGCACGAAATTGTGATGAAGAAACTGGCCAGGGCAAAAAAACTGGCCCAGAGGGAAGAATAGAAAATGTATTTCTCGCTGCCCCAGACCTATCGCGAAGCACCCGCCGAGGAGCTACAAGAACGCATCATTGAAGCGAAAAGGAAACTTGGTCACAAACTGGTCATCCTGGCCCATCACTATCAGCGCCTGGAGGTCGTCGGATTCGGCGATCATGTCGGCGATAGCTACGGACTGTCGAAGGTGGCGGCGGAGATGGCCGATGTCGAGACGATCGTTTTTTGCGGTGTGCATTTCATGGCCGAGTCGGCCGATATCCTATCCCATCCAAACAAGAGAGTATATCTACCCAATCCGCTGGCCGGGTGCCCGATGGCCGATATGGCCGAGATGGCTGATGTCATGGAGGCCTGGCAACGTCTGGAAGAGTTTGGTGGTGACAAGAAAGTAGTGCCGATCTCATACATGAATACCTCAGCCGGCCTCAAGGCGTTTACCGGTCGCCACGGCGGGTTGATCTGTACCTCGTCCAACGCGCCCGCTGCACTTAAGTGGGGCTTCGACCGGCGCGAAAAAGTCTTTTTCTTCCCCGACCAACATCTGGGATACAATACGGGCATTCGTTACGGCCTGAAACCGGACGAGATGGTGCTCTGGGATTTCTCCCGCGAGGAGGGCGGTCTTACCGAGGATCAACTGGCGAAGGCGAAACTGATCCTGTGGAAAGGCCACTGCCATGTCCACACCAATTTCACGGTTGAGCACGTCGCCGAAGTGCGACGCGACTATCCGGGCGTAAAAGTGGTCGTCCATCCGGAATGCCCACACGAAGTGGTCGATGCCGCCGATGCCGACGGTTCGACCAGTTTCATCGTGGAATACTGCGCCAACGCTCCGACCGGATCGACTATCGCCATCGGTACCGAGATAAATCTGACAAATCGCATGGCTCACGAGCATCCGGACAAAAAGATATTCGAATTGTCCGGCGACACCTGCCCGGTCTGTGCCAATATGTATCGCACAACACTGAACGACCTGGCTTACACCCTGGAAAACTACGCTGATCTGAAGCCGATCGAGGTCGCCGAGCCGACCCGGGGAGAGGCGTTGGTGGCGTTGGAGAAGATGCTGGAAGTCGGTTAGGCCGGCTTATTTAGCGCTGGGTAACTTGACGGCGGGGGTACATTACATATATTGACAACGTTGTTAACACGGATAATTATAATCTATAATATCGAGGGATAGAGGCGATGGCTGTCGACGTTTTAGTACCGCAGATGGGAGAATCGGTACTTGAGGGTACGATTCTCGAATGGAAAGTGAAGGTGGGCGACCCGGTGAAACTCAACCAGACCCTGGTCGAGTTGATGACCGACAAGGCAAACGTGGAGAT
>DAOWIC010000104.1 GCA_030641085.1 Calditrichota bacterium | reverse complement strand
TATCTGTCTACCGACGATAGTATTACTCTAACTCGCCCAAAAAAACCCGCTCACCAGAGCGGGTTTTTTTGTGTCAACCGCTGCTACTTGACAAGTCCGGCACTATTTATGATATTCAACACTCGTAGCTCGATGACAATATGTGAGATGCTGGTTATACAGGAGCAAAGATGAAAATAGTCGTGTTAGTCAAGCAGGTTCCCGAAATCGCGCTGATCAAGGTCGATGAGGCGGCCAACGAGGTGGTACTGCCGCAGGGACCGGGAACGGTCAACCCCCATGATGAGTTTGCCGTTGAGGAAGGGCTGCGCCTGAAGGAAAAATTCGGCGGTGAGTGCCTGGTAATGTCGGTTGGCAACCAGAGAACTGAATCCGCCCTGCGCAACTGCATGGCTTTGGGTGTCAATGATGCCTATCTGCTGTGCGACGAGAAGTTTGAAAAATCAGACCCACAGGCGGTCGGTCGCATTCTGGTGGCCGGTCTGAAAAAACTGGGTGAATTCGACCTGGTTCTGGCCGGTAGACAGGCTGTTGACTCCGATTCGGCCCAGGTGCCCGGAGTAGTGGCCGCCGGTTTCGATATGCCGCAGGCGATGTTTGTTAAGAAATTCGAGGCTGTTGATGACGGCAAGGCGATTGTGCATCGCATAACCGAAGAGGGCTTCGATGTTGTCGAACTGGCCCTGCCTGCAGTGGTCTCGGTTGTAAAAGAGATCAACGAACCGCGCCTGCCTTCGCTCAAGGGCAAGATGGCGGCTAAAAAGAAGCAGATCACAACCTGGAGCGCCGCCGATCTTGATCTCGACGGTTCCGGTATCGGTGTCAATTCCGGCACGCGGGTGGAGAAAGTCGCCACACCGCCGCCGCGTCCGCAAGGCGAGTTTATCGAGGGCGAGACGCCGGACGAGCTGGCTGACAAGCTGTTTGCCAAACTAAGAGACAATCAGATTATCTAATGCCGCCAAAGCCGCCGTAAGGCGGCTTTGCTGTATTGGGGACATTCCATGCTGATACGGAAACTGGGCGATTGCCCCGAAATTACGGCCGCCGACGACACCCGGCTGCGCGAACTGCTCCATCCCGACCGTGACTACCCTTTCGCGGGTTGCTACTCTCTGGCGTGGGTGGTCCTGCCGGTCGGTGCGACTTCACTGAGGCACCGCCTGAAAACCGACGAGGTCTATTTCATCGTGGCCGGACGGGGACTGATGCATATCGACGAAGATACCGCCGCCGTGGAGCCGGGCGACGCGGTCGATATTCCTCCCGGCTCGCTGCAGTGGATCGAGAACACCGGCGAGGAAACTCTGGCCTTTCTCTGTATTGTTGATCCCGCCTGGCGTGCCGAGGATGAGGAAATCCTCTCATAACGACGGTGGGGAAGGTCGCGATTTCTGAAATCCGCAGGGTTGCCGCCGGAAAGTTCAAAATTGACATACCGTTAAAAATATCGATATATATTCAATATGTTGAACTTATCCGTAGCTCGAATTATCGGGCGCGCCGCTACTATCCTGTCTCTTGCGGGAGCAATCCTGCTGTTCGCACTGGCACCATCGCTTCTTGCCGCCGATCCGGTCAGCTACAGTCTGTGCGATGTGCGCGTCCTCTACTTGTACGATGAACCGGCGACTATCGACTGGCCCACTCTTTACTATCTCAACGATGAATTTGGTTGCCGCATCGACTTGGTGACGCTAAAAAACCGCGCTCGCCAGAGCTACCAGACGGCCGAGATAAAGAACAAGCAGATATACCTGCATACGTTGCACGGACCGCAGGATGATACCGTCGCAGTCGGTGGTCTGGTCAGCCACATCTTCACAGAGCGTCGATCGGATATCGTCATTTTTGACGACCACCGCAATGATGCGTTCTACGGCGCAGTGAAAGAGCAAATACTAACGCAGCCGTCGACGCCCGGTGCGTTGTTCGGCCTGCTCAAGGTCTATCGCCGGTTTGATGTCGATAAGGACGGTTCCAGCGCGGAAGGCACTGTGGTGTTGAACAGCCACGAACTGCTGGGGCGTTACCGCGACCGAATGCGGCTGGAACTGCCGTCGGTGATTCCCGGTTTTGATCCGGACGAGTACAAAGTCGGTCAGCTTACGCGATACCGGCTTCTGCAGAACAATCTGACCGGTGAAGCATATGACTATAATTTCCTTTCCGGCATTACCCCGTTTCGACTGGTTCCCCTGATTGACAGCCTCTTTCAGGATGGCCCCATGAAGCGAACTTTCAAAAAACAGGCGGGCCGGGCGGTTTCATATCTCAACGCCTCCCGTCTATCGGTGGGGAAGGCGCGAGCCGATTTGATGGTCGACGGCTACCGCGAACTGGGCTATCTCGGCCAGCACAAGCGCGCCCTCGATGCGCAGCCCGCCTATCGGGATTACCTCGGGCGGCTTCTTGACCGGGCCGAGCGCGCCGCGCTGCAGGCGGCTGGTATCGCTTGGGAGGGCCGTATTATCCTGCGTGACACGCCGCACGGACCGCGCGTAAAATTTCGCGCCTCAATCTCGGCCGACGGCCCCAAAACGGTCACGGTCAGCGGCCTCGAGTTTCATCCCTATTGGGACACTACCGTTATCGAACTGGATACTGTGCCCTGGACGATCGCGCCTCACCAGTCGCAGGTGC
>DAOWIC010000212.1 GCA_030641085.1 Calditrichota bacterium | reverse complement strand
GTCGCTGGGTGATTTTGGTTGTTTCTCATTCTATCCGACCAAGAACCTCGGAGCGGGCGGCGATGGCGGGATGATTGTTTTCAGCGGTGACGATGACGAGGAGACCGTGCACGTCCTGCGCAATCACGGCGCCAAGCCGAAATACTACCACAAGATTATCGGCTACAACTCGCGACTGGCAACAGTGCAGGCGGCGATCCTGCTGGTGAAATTGCCTCATCTTAAGGGCTGGTCGGAAAAACGGATCGAGCACGCCCGGCGATACGACGCCGCCTTTGCGGGTGTCGACGGGATCGATTGTCCGGTGGTGAAAGACTACACGACCTTTCACATCTACAACCAGTATACGATCGGCGTTGACAACCGCGATGATGTGATCGCGGGGCTGAAAGAGGCCGGTATCGGATTCGAGATCTATTATCCGGTTCCGTTCCACGAGCAGGAATGTTTCGCCTATCTTGGTCATGCCGCCGGTCAGTTGCCGAACTCCAGCCGCGCGGCCCGTCGGGTTCTGGCGCTGCCGATTTACCCAGAGCTGACCGAGACCGAGCAGGATGAAGTGGTCGCGACTGTCACGCGTCTTGTATCGTGACTATCCCGTCCGGCATCTCACGGCGGTACGTCCGATCCTGTAATGCGAGGACAAAGGAGTCTGGTTGACATCTAAGTTTGTCAGACAGTCTTTGATGGCCGCCTCGTTGGTGACCATCGGAACCAGTATTCTCAGCCGCTTTTTCGGTTACGCCCGGGAAGCGGTGATAGCCAGCTATTTCGGTACCAGTGCCACTCTCGACCTGTTTATCCTCGCCTTTACCATTCCCGAACTGATCACGTTCATATCTTATGCCGCCCTGCCGACCGCGTTGATTCCGTCGCTGAGGCGGGCCAATGTGTCCAACCGCGATCAGGAGTCGGTTTTTTTCTGGAGCGGCCTGATCAATATGAGCCTGCTATTCGGCGGCCTGGCGCTGCTCGTCTATCTTGTCCGGGGCAGCATACTCAATCTGCTGGCTCCGACGCTCGAACACGATGCGGTTACACAGGGTCGACACCTGATGGCGATTCTGGCCGGGCTGATCTTCTTCCGAGGGATGGAGTCCTATTTCCGCAGTTGGCTTTTTGAGAAGAAGCACTTTGTAGTGCCGGCGACTTCGACGATTGTACTAAATATCGTTATCCTCACCACGCTGTTGGGTTTCCACGGCCGTCTGGAGATCGAAGCGCTGGCCTATGGCTGGTTGATGGCGGCAATCGTTCTATTCGCCTACAACGGATTTTTCGCTTTCCTGTTTGTGAAACCGAAGATCCGCGGCCGAGCCGCCCCGGCGCCAATTTCGATTCTGATGAAGGCCACCATCTCGATTGCCATTGTAGAAAGTATCGCGCTGATCTACCCGGTGGTTGACCGGTATCTGGCGGCACGGTTTTTGGGCGAGGGCCAGATCGCAGCCCTGCGCTACGCTACGTTCTTAATTCATATCCCCACCGGCATGTTTATAGTAGCTTTCTCGCAGGCATCATTCCCGTGGGTGTCCGACCTTTCGGTGCCGGATCAGATCGAACGTTTGCGAAAGCTCTACACCGAGAGCATGCGGCTCATCTTCTTCGTTATGGGGCTGGTCGCAGTCGGCGTCATCATCTACACCAACGAAGTCGTGACGGTCGCCTTTCAGCGTGGCGCGTTCGATGCCACTTCGCAGATACTTACCTCCGGGCCGTTGATGTATTTCGCGCTCGGCATTGTCTTTTACTCGATCTATTTCTTCCAGATGAAATTCTATTACGCCCGGGGCGCTGTCGGACGATTGGTGCGAATACTGATCGGCATGCTGGCGATCAAGATTATCCTGAGTCTGCTGCTGGTGAAGCCGATGGAGCAAAACGGCCTGGCGTTGGCGACAGCCTTTACCTGGTTCTGCGGGGCGATTTTTATGACCGCCGATCTCAGCCGGACAATCAAAGTCTCCCTGCGCGAACTGGTCTTTCCGAGCTTGCCGAAAGTGCTTTTCTGCCTGCTGGTGACGGCGCTGTTTTGGATCGGACTGGGGAAAGTCTGGATTGGTCCGCCCAGTGAATCACTGCTTCAGTTGCTACTGAGACTGGCCGGAATCGGCGTGAGCGGAATTGTCGTCTATCTGGCGATGGCGTGGATATTGAAACTGCCGGAACTAAAGCAAACCCTCGACCGCGTGCTGCGGAAATTTAGCGGAGCATAGGCCAGGTGGCGCACCCCAGGTGGCGCACCCCGCCTGAAAACGAGGTTATTCAACAAGCCCCTTGGGGTGAGGAACCCGGCATAGCTGTGGGTTACCAGTTTTCATTGGCACGACGTTTGTTCTTAGAAATCTCATTCGGTGGCTAGTTGAGAGATTGTGTCTAACAAACTTGCATAGCAGACATTTATCCAACCACACAGTATATTGAGATTTCGTCATGCGCGATACCATCGTCCATATGTAATTCGGAATTCAGATGTCCCAAGGAGTGGATGCCCGCTGCCACCAAGCTTAGATTGTTCTCTGATATCTTCCAGACAAACACCCCGGATTTTTCTTTAGTAAGTGTGCCGTATAAT
>DAOWIC010000275.1 GCA_030641085.1 Calditrichota bacterium | reverse complement strand
GTTCTCGACATAGACCCTGCCCAGCGATGAGTCCGATGCTACCACCAGCGAACCGCGCGCGACCGTGGTCACCGGCAGAGGCGTAGCGGGACCGGCAAGCGTTACCAGCAGGCGGGTGAGTTCATTCGATTGGATCGACTTGACCACTACCGAATCTTTATCCACCGCGCCGCCGAAAAAGGGCTGATACTGATCGCCCACCATGAGCACCGCCTGGTCAGTGATCTGCGACTGCACCGGAAACGAGGTGGCCAGGTGGTGCCGGACGAGTTCTGAGTTGGTGTATGACATTGGTTATCTCCTCAGGTTTAGTGCCTTGAGGTCGCTCATGGCGGTCATCTGGCTGGCGACCGGACTGCCGGTAAAGGTTGACAACACCTCGATCCGCACCCAGAAATTGTTGACGCCGTCGACCGGGCACTTCTGCCAGTCGGAGGGGATCGACGCCAAGTCAGACCAGAGCATCAACTGATGATCGGAATTATTGAGATTGTACTCGCCCCCGGCCGGGATGAAACGGACCCAGTCGGATCCGTTGAAATAGCTGTAGGCGGCTGTGCCGCCTGAACCGGCGGTCGAGAGGATGATTCTCAGGTAGCGAAACCGGTCCGCCATCCCGGCATAGACCATGTCGCCGGCAACCGCGACCAGGGCGTTGGTCTGCGGATGAAAGACGTCACCGGTGGCAGAACTGGCTGCGGCCGTGGCGAGATCGGCATAAATGCCGGACTGGCTGTCGTACAGCTTTAGATTTTCGAGAATGTTGGCGCCGCCGACCAGAGGCAGAGGGGTTGAAAAGAGCGCCGTCTCACGCCGGGCGTATTTGGTCACGCTCTGTCCCTCGTCAGACGCGGTGGTGTATATTACTGTCGGCGCCTGATTGACAAAGCACAGTTGCGGGCATGACGGAACGAGATCGTCGATAATCAACGGGGCGCTCCAGTTGTAACCGTTGTAGTCGCAGTACTTGAGGCTGCTCTTGCCGAAGACCAGCCCCAGCAGACCGTCGTCGGAAACGGCCGCGTCGAAACTATGATCCTGGTCGGTCTCGCCGGCAACCGTGTGACTATCCGACCAGTTTCCGCCGGCAAGCGACCGCGACTGGATCCGGATACTATCCGAGTTGGCTGCATACAGCACATGAGCTTCGTTCAGTGACAAAACGACTCGGGGATTGATCGTCTGGAGTCCCGAGGTGAGTATATCCCCCGGATCGGTCTCGCCCGATCCCCAGGTAGCCCCGCCGTCGGTGGATGTCTTGACACATAGATCGTACGCAGTGGCATAGGCGCGCGCGAAGGCAACCCACAATTGACCGTCGATACCGACCGCAATCGAGGGAGCGGACGACGGATACTGATCGTAGATTTCTACGCGATCACCGACGACCCACTCGCCGTCGGAGAAGGTGAGCCGTGTGGAGCTTATCACCGTGGATGCGGTGGCGCTGTAGACGATATAAACGTCGCCGGATGATGTCATCACGGCATCAAACGGCAGGTGGTCGCAACTGTCCCAGATCGTGATCGGTCCGTTCCATGACAGGTAGGGGCGGTCAGCCCAGTAGAAGGCCAGTGTCAGCGGAGTGGTTTTCACCACGGCTATCATCCGACCGCGCCAGGTCCCGGACGGTATCTTAAACAGCGCCCGGCTACCGGCAGCGCCAAGCGGCCAGAGGGCTGTGGTCTCTGCTAATTTCGTTCGCATTCTTTTTCCCGGTACCGGCGAGGCGCGAAAACCCGCGCCTCGCCGGCACAATTAGAAGTTGCTGTCAAGTACCAGGGCAGCTTCCCTGAGCACCCGGGCATAGGTGACCGATTCGGAGATGACCGCCTCTTCGAAGCGCTGGTCAATCACCTTGTCATACTCGATCATGAGCGGCTGGGTAATCACCTCTTCAACCGCAAACCGGCTGTCCAAGCCGACCACCCGGTCGGTCGGAACATCGTCGCACCGCACCAGTGACGCCCCGAGGGGGCTGAACATGTCGCCGGAGTTCTGGAACCTGAACCCGGCCAGCGGGTCCTTGAACTCGTCCAACGTGAGGATCGTCTTGAGCAGGTTCACGTGACAGACAACCGTATTCATCTCAAACGGCGTAAAGGCGGCCCAGAGGGTGATGAGATCGTCGTAGGTCAGGCTGCCGCTGGCGGCGGTGTTGATGACGGTGGCGGCGTTGTCATTGCCGTCGCCGTTGATGAGGCAATCGACCACCATCCCCATCTTGTCGGTCTGGAGACGGAAGCCGATGTACCACATCAGCACCCTGAACTGCGAGGTGGTGCGATAACGCAGCGCCTTGTAGCTTGTTTTGAGCGCGAGGCCGTAGTCAGCCACATTGACCGCATGCGTCTGCTCATTGACGAGCAGTTGCGGCACCTCGGCGCCATCGCCGATAGGCCTCAACGAGAAGCGGGTCTTGTCGTCGGTGTTGATGTAAAACGGGGTGTAGGTGTTGCTGGCGATGGTGGTCGTGTTGGCGACCAGTCGCCCGAGCTCCGGGCGCATCGCCTGGCCCTTGCGGATCTCGCGCAGCATGAACTCCGGCAACAGGGTCGGGGCCTGCTGGTAAAACTGCTCGACCGTGGTGGGCGACTTGCCGCCCAGCCGGACACCGGCCAGGGCCAGTTGGCGCTCGAAAGCATCCAGCGGCGAGCCAGTCGGGGAAGGATCGTACTCGTCGCATTCGAGCAGTTCGCCGAGGGTCATGCCCCGGGTCTCCGCTTCGAGGTATGTATCACGATTGATTTCAATGGCGGCGGCGCGACTGAGATCAACCGAACCGGACAAGCACTCATCGTCCGCGCAGCGACTGAGATCGGCGCAGGCGGCGGAATTGATAAACTGGTTAAAATCCATTTCGCGTCCTTTCTAATTCAACAGGATGACACAGTCGGTGCTGCCGTTAACGTCAAGGACCGTCCCGCGGGCGATATTGCCGCCGTCGGGATCGGACGCCACTGTCGGGGCCTGCTTGACCGAACCGCTGCCGCCCCCGATGACCCGATTACCAACCGACGGCACGGTGGCCGAGACCGGCAGACGGCAGATACCGCCGACCTGCACTGTCGCGACACGCTCACCGTCGTCGCCGTCCGACAGGGTCAGACTGATTAACTTACCCAAAAGCTGTCCGTCGGCGGCCAGCGGGCCAATTTCGCCGTTGCCGCTTAATGCGACGGCGTTGCCGATGTCGGCGTCCTTGAGATCGTCCACGTCACCGGTCTGGCTGATTGAGAACGTGGCCAAAACCGGGGCGATCGTCTCCAGATTTTGATCGCGTATTGTCATAGTTTCCTCTTTCTGTCTGGTTGATTATGAATGACCGGGAGCGAGTCCCACGGGTCGGGATGTTTATCCCACACGGTTATTTGAATTCTTCGAGTTTGCCCTTAAGACGGCCGTTGCCCCGAGCGGAACCGGGCGTGAAGCTGGCCGGGAAAGCGTCACGGAATCTGGCCTGCGTCTTCTTGTATTCGGCGATCAGTTCGGTTGCGCTCAGATGGGGCAGGTCCTCGATGTAGTCCAGCGCCGTCTGCATGTTTTCCCGCCTCCGCGAGCTGACGGCTATCGCCTTAACCATGCCGGAAATCCGCTCCCGGTAATCGTGACGAAGCAGGGTCG
>DAOWIC010000271.1 GCA_030641085.1 Calditrichota bacterium | reverse complement strand
CTGGGCGTGTTTCTGGTGCGTCCGGATGACTATTGTGCCTGTTTCTGGAAAAACCTCTGTTACGTATCGTACAGTCGAACGGGATTGTCGGACTTCATTACGCAGAATTATCAGATTGGTGTTATTGTGGCCGAGATAGTACTGGTAATTACATTTATTACGTTGTTCCTGCTCGCACTAAAGCGGAAATTCAGGCGCAAGAGTTTTTGAGGTTGGTTGGTCGTGTCGGGGTTCAAATCGCCAGAGGCGATTCGGAACACCGACCTACAATTGTCAGGACCGCAAGGGTCCTGACCTACTCCTGGATACTCGCCTTCGCGGGTATGACGGAAGCTTCAAGGCGGACGAGGGTCCTCCACCGGCGGGCAGGCGTCTGCCGCCCACAAACAGGCTTCCACCCAGAAATATCACCCAATCACCCACTCCACCAGTGAGCCGGAGATGTTGAACAGCATGTGGACAATGATCGCCGGATAAAGGCTGCCCCGGTTCTCGCGCACATATCCCGCGATCAGTCCTAAGATAAACGCCGCCGGAAGCAACACCGCCAGCACCGTCGGTGAGGCTCCCATCATTATGACCGGTACGTGCATCAAGCAGAACATAACGCCCGCCAGAATATTCGCCAGACTGAGTTTCAACGGCCCAAAATTGAACGACCGCTCGGTTGCCTGAGCAAACAGGGTCTGCAGCAGACCCCGGCAGAGCGCCTCCTCGCAAATACTCGCCCAGAGCCAGACGAAAATAACCGTGTTAAAAAAAGTAAACCCAGGCACCGGATCGAATTCAAGCTCCAGCACGGAAAAGAGCAAATTGGCCGCCAGCCCCACCGCGAGGCTAAGTCCCGCGATCAGCGCGAACGGGCGGATGCGAAACGACGCCACTCCAAACACTCCGAGTCGACCTCGACTGAAAACCGCCATCGCCGCCAGCGATAGCAGCAGCATGAAGCCGTGGGTCAACATGGGCATGAGCCAGGGGATAGCCCTGCCGCTTGCCAGGGTGACGGAGAGAATCTGCGCCAGTGTGGATGCGACCATCAAGATGAGAATACCAAGAACAAAGACGCCGGCAATGTGAAGTACAGTCCAGAGTGATTTCACTTCGGGCCTCTTTTCAACAGTTGTGGCGATCTGAAACCGCCCGCAATGTAGATGGTTGCGGCGATGATGTCAACAGGATAGAGTTTGTCATTTCACTGTCGCCCACAACGGTGTAGGCATTTGATTTATCAAATGCTTGCCCCGGACATGATAAATCATGTCCCTACGAATGGGACGTCGGGTTTCTGCGGTCGCTTCGCGCCCTCCGGAACCGGACCTGCGGGATCGGCCAAATCAGGCAATGCCTGCCCACGTAAAAAATCTTATTGACCGGGGCGGGTCAGTCGTAGATATTTAACACGAACAGAGCAATCAACGAAAAAAAAGTGTCAATGACACCAAAAGCATCAAGAATACATGGGAGAATAGATTATGCCACAGGTAAGATTCCTCGGTCATTCCTGCGTGACAATCACCGAAGGAAACCACAAACTGATTATCGATCCGTTCATCACCGACAACCCGAAGTCCCCGGTCAAGGCGGATGAGATCGATGTCAACTATATCCTGCTCACTCACGGCCACGGTGACCATGTCGGCGACGCGGTCGCTATCGCCAAACGTACCGGCGCGACTGTGATCGCCACTTTCGAGCTGGCCAATCTCTGTGCCGGCGAGGGCGCCAATATCCACCCGATGCACATCGGCGGCGGCCACAATTTCGACTTCGGTCGCGTCAAGCTGACTATCGCGCATCATGGCGGCGGCTATGGCCCCGATGCGTCCCGTTACACCGGCCCGCCGGTCGGCTTTGTCGTGACCATCGGCGGTAAATCGATCTACCATTCGGGGGACACCGGCCTGTTTTACGACATGAAACTGATCGGCGAGATGACCCCGATCGACCTGGCCTTCCTGCCGATCGGCGACAATTTTACGATGGGTATTGATGACGCAGTCAAGGCGGTAGAGCTTCTCAGACCCAAAAAGGTAGTGCCCATCCACTTCGACACCTGGGATATTATCGAGACCGACCCGAAGAGCTTCGCCAAAAAGGTTGGCTCGATGGCGGAGGTGGTTATTCTCGAACCGGGTGGCAGTCTGGACGTATAATCAGCAGGCAAAGACGCCGCCACGGGAATTCCCTGCGGCATGTGAATTCGAGATGGGCAGGAGCGGCAGGTTCCTGCCCCTTTTTTTGGCGCAATGTTTTGATTGATTACACGCGGTCTATATGTTAAAATTCAGGTTAAACATGGATGTCAAAGGCTGAGGTATGAGAAAACTACTGAAAATAATTGCATGGATCGCGGGGATCTTCCTCGTTCTGCTAATCATCGCCGTAATCGGTTTGAAACTGTTCTTCCCGCTTGAAAAGGCGAAGGCGCTCGCGATAGAGAAAGGCAGCGCTGCGCTCGGGCGCGAGATAAATGTCGAGGGAGTCGATATCTCGATCTGGGGCGGCCTTGGAGTGCAACTGGTCGATGTTACTGTTGGCAACCCTCCCGGCTACGAGGGCAAACCGATGCTTACCGCCGAGGATGTCGATATCAAGCTGCAGTTATGGCCACTCATTTCCGGCAACTACGCGGTCGACCGACTGATAGTCAACAAGCCGGAGATCCGGCTGGTCAAGAACAAAGACGGTTCCAACAACTTCACCTTCACGGCTCTCGAAGAAAAAGCCCCACCCGAGATGGCGGAAAAGATGACTCCGGAGGGTAAAGCGGCCGCGGTGGCGGTTACATTTGACCATCTCGAAATCAGGCTGGGGATTCTGTCTTACACCGACGACAGTTCCGGGATCGCCGTCGATCTGTCCGGGCTGAGCCTGTCAACCTCGCTGGAAAACCCGCGCGCGCAGGTCTATCAATCGACCGGCGAACTGTCGGTGGCCTCGGTGCGCGCGTCCGGATTGGGATCAATCCCCGACCTGGCGGTTGAATTGGGCTACCGGGCTGCATATGACATACCCGCGAAACTGATCACACTCGAACAAGCGAAACTTACTCTTAACGGTGTCGAGTTGTCGCTCGCCGGTGAAGCGGTGGATCCGCTGGGAGTGGTGAAGACCAAACTCGGCATCAAGTCGGAGCGGATAGCCTTTGCCGACATTGTCAAATTCGTCCCCGCCGACCGCGCCGAACTTCTGAAAGACTACACTATCAAAGGTGAACTGTCGGTCGATGTTGATCTGGAATATGACCAATCTTCTGAGGAGCCGCTGACCTATTACGGCACGTCGGTGCTATCGTCAGCCAGTATAACCACCGCGCAGGTGCCGGGCGAGTTCAAGTTCAAGCGCGCCCTGATCGATTTCAAGAACGACAACCTGCGCTTCAATATCGAGGATGGCACCTTTGACGGCGCTCCGTTGAAAGGCCACATGGTGGTGGACAACTTCGCCGATCCGGTTATCAACGGGGAGTTGGCCGGTCGAATCAATCTTGCCTGTGTGCAGCCGTTTTTGCCGCCCGAGGAGAACCTCGAGATCGCCGGTCAGGCCGAGTTTGCCATCAAGCTCTCGGGTCGTCCCAGTGATTACCGGGCGCTCGGATTCTCCGGCGACCTGAAAGTCACCGATGGCCGTTACAACTCCGTCCTTCTGCCGGAGCCGATCGATCAGTTTGATCTCGAAGTATATTTCGACAACCGTCTCACTCATGTGCGGAATTTCAGCGCCCGGACAAAGTCGGGGACATTCAGCTTCGACGGACGCATCAACGATCTCGTGCCGTACATTCTGGCCGATTCAACCACGGCCGCCGCTATAGAGCCGACCATGGAGGGACGCTTCGACGGCAGGCTGGACCTGGCGTTGCTGAATTCCTACTTGCCGCAGAAGGGCAATCCGCAACTGAGCGGCCAATTCGATCTTGATCTCAACCTGATCGGTGTTCTGACCGACTATACCAGTTTCAAACCGCGCGGGACGGTTTCTATTACCAACGCCTCTTACACCGACAGCCTGCTACCGGAACCGCTTCAGAAGTTCGAGACCGAGCTGGTGATCTCGCCTGATACGATCACCGTATCGAGGATGGATGTCGCCTTTGTATCCAGCGATGCCTCGTTCACCGGCCAGTTGATCAACCCGTTCCCGTACCTGCTGCCGCTGAAAAGTCTGGATCGCAGCCAGGTGGAAAAACCTCTCTTTCTGTTCGCGCTGTCATCGAAGCGTTTCGATGTCGATAAACTCTTCCCCGAGGCGGTGCCCGGGTCCGGGGGCGATGAGGCAGAGGCCGCACCGCTTGATTCTGTCTCGGCTATCATCCTGCCTGATATCGACGGCAACGGTATTTTCGCGCTCGATACCCTGGTCTACAGCGGGGTCGAGTTTAATGGTATCAACGGCAAGATCAAAATCCGCGACCGCAAGATAGAGTGCTATGATGTTACCGGCATGGTTTACACCGGACAGGTAGCAGGTAACACCACAATCGACTTGACCGATTTTGAGAACCCGCGCTACGCCGGTGAGTTCAGGGCATTGCAGATCGAGGCGGATGATTTTGTGAGCCGCTTCTCCAAATTCGGCGGCTATCTGAAGGGCAAAATCGATCTGAATGGCACCTATAACGCCACCGGCTGGGATGCCGAGAGTTTCCTGAACTCACTGACCATGAATTCCACATCGTCGATGAAGAAAGGCACGCTGACCACCTCGGGAGCGGTCCATTCGGCGATCGCCGGGCTGGCCGACAAAGCGGGCCAGTCGTTCGACAAGGAGCAGACGCTGAAGAATCTGGTCACGAACATTAATGTGCGTGACGGCAGAGTTTATCTGGATCAGATGAAAACGAAGCTGGGGGATATAGGCGATTTAGATATGGACGGGTTCTATGCTTTCTCCGGTGAGATAGACTACAACGGCTCAATACTGCTATCGAAAGCGTGGACCGAGAAACTGCTCTCCAAGGGCGGCCTTATCGAAGGTCTGGCGGGCCTGCTGTCGGACAAAAGTGTCGATCGTGTCAAACTGCCGTTGAGTTTCGGTGGCACCCTGGACAAGCCCGAATTGAAGATAGACTATTCGGCGCTGACCAAGGACGTCGGCGACAATATCAGCAAAGAGGCCGGGGATTTCCTCAACGGCTTGCTGAAGAAAAAGTAATCACCCGACGCCGTGAACGCGCAACTCGTCCGGCGACCGTCTGATATGGAGCGACCAACGGAATAATTATGTCGTGGCTCGCGGAACAAATAGCCCTGATGGGTAACATCTTTTACTACCTGATCCAGGTGGTCCACTGGACAATTCTCATTTCGCTGCTGGCGTATCTGATCGCGCTGGTGCTCGGGCTTGTCTTTGGTATCGCTCGAATCTCGCGCAATTCGGTTGTCCGATGGTTTGCGGGAGCCTATATCAATGTCCTGCGCGGGGTGCCGCTGCTGGTCCTGATATTCTTCTTCTATTTCGGGCTGGGCAAAGTTGTCAACCTGGATCGCTTCGTTGCCGGGGTCCTGGCGGTTGGGGTTTGCTACGGCGCTTACATGGCGGAAATATTCCGCTCCGGGATCAAGGCGGTTGATTACGGTCAGCATGAGGCGGCCATGTCGCTGGGGATGACGCGCTGGCAAACGCTGAGGCATATCGTTCTGCCGCAGTCGATCCGCATCGTGGTGCCGCCCGGTGCGAACGAGTTCATCGCCTGCCTCAAAGACTCCTCGCTGGTCTCGATCATCGGCCTGCGCGAACTTACCCGCGCCGGTCGCGAATACGCCGCCCAGTATTTTCTCGATTTCCACACCTGGCTGGCGGTCGGGCTGATCTACCTGGTGCTGACCCTGAGCCTGACACGTCTGGTCCGCTGGCTGGAGAAAAAATACGCCGTGGTCGGCTATGGAATGAGCCGCGATGATCATTGAAGTCAAAAACATCGTCTGTCGGTTCGGTGATATCGCCGCCGTCGACGATATCAGTCTCACCGTCGATCACGGCGAGGTGGTCGTCATCCTGGGGCCGTCCGGGTCCGGCAAGTCGACGCTTTTGAGATGTCTTAACGCCCTGGAAGAGATCGATGCGGGGGAGATCAATATCGATGGATTCTTGATCGACAAGAGCCATTACCATATTCACCAGATCCGGCTCGAGGTCGGCATGGTCTTTCAGCAGTTTAACCTCTTCCCGCATGTTTCGGTGCTGGAAAATGTCAACCTGGCCCAGCGCGTGGTGCGCAAAAGATCGGCTGCGGAAGCGACCCGCGTCTCGCGCGAGATATTGGCCAAGGTCGATCTCGATGACAAAATCGATGCCTTTCCCGGACAGCTCTCCGGCGGGCAGAAACAGCGGGTGGCGATTGCCCGCGCGCTGGCGATGAATCCGAGAATCATGTTATTCGATGAAGTCACATCGGCGCTCGATCCCGAGATGATCGGCGAGGTGCTCGCCGTCATGAAGCAACTTGCCGCCGAGGGGATGACAATGCTGGTCGTGACCCACGAGATCGGTTTTGCGCGCGAAGTGGCCGACCGCGTTGTTTTCATGG
>DAOWIC010000073.1 GCA_030641085.1 Calditrichota bacterium | reverse complement strand
TCCCAACTGAGCTACTGCCCCATAGTTCACCTCAAGGGTTGTCTAAAATAATACAGACAACCGCCCAAGCCAAGCGGTTTTTATCTCCAATCGATTCCTGCCCAAGTGAAATGACTACATCCGGTTATGCCGAAAAAAGGGGCGGCACCCCAAAAATGGCTAAACATCCGGGCCGTCGCAACTGTTTCTATACTTAGAGGCTGGTGCTGGAGCAAGACCGGGAAGGATAATGGGGAGGCTGACGGTCAAGCAAGGAGCGTCTACGTATGACCAGGACAGAAAAGGCCAGGACCAGGGCTCTCTTTTTTGAGATAGAGGATACCTGCCGCAATCATCCGGGACTGAAAGAGCAAATAAACTCCGGCCTGCGCATGGCCCAAGTCACTAACTCGGTCGCCCTGCGCTATCGCCATATTCATCCGTTTTTCCTGCAAGCCGCCCTCACCGACGATGATCTGCGCCGGTGGCAGACGCCGCTGCCGGTTTATCATGATATTTTGGTCGAAGTCCAGGGTCTGATGGCCGCCCTGTTGTTGATCGAAAGGCGCGTTGCCGAGGAGGAGTCGCTTGATCCTGAATTCATCTTCGAGCTGCACCGGACCATGCTCAAACGGAGCAAATATGTTGTCGCCGGACGGCTGCGGAACTCGATAGCGGGCAAACCGTCGGGCGGACAAGCCGTATTGCACCCGATGCAACTGGCCGACCTGATCAATCATCACGCTGTCTGGCTCAATAACCGTACCGACTTCATCGGCAAGGTTGCCGATGACAGCTTTTTCGAGGTCTTCCATGTCGCCGCCGAAGCCCATCATCGTTTTATTGAAACACGACCGTTTGAGATCGGCAACGGTCTGATCGCGCGCGCGGTGAGCGATTATATCATGCTCCGTTGCGGCCTGGTCTACAATGTGATCCTGTACGAAGACCGCGAGCTTTACAAAGCCGCCGCCCGGCGGTCAACGCCGAGCAATCTCGCGCCGCTGGCGAATTTCCTAATCAAAAGTTTCGACCACACCCTGCATCAGATGGAAGGTCTGATCTCGCTGACTAAAGCGCGCGATGACCAACCGCAGCCGCGGATGAATATCTGAAGCCATCTGTCCACCGACGGAAAAATATGATTCCCCTTTGGGAGGTAATTGACTATATTGGTTGGCCATGAGCTATATCGTATTCGCCCGCAAATATCGCCCACAGAAGTTCGAAGACGTTGTGGGACAAGAACATGTAACCCGCACCCTGCGCAACGCCATCCGCAACAACCGGACCGGGTCGGGTTATCTCTTTTGCGGTCCGCGCGGCACCGGCAAAACCACCTGTGCCCGGCTTCTGGCCAAAGCGCTCAACTGTGTCCACGGTCCCACGCCCGACCCCTGCGGCGAATGCCCGGCCTGTATCGAGATTACTAAAGGCTCATCGCTTGATGTGCTTGAGATCGACGCCGCCTCCAATACCGGCGTTGATGATATCCGCACGTTGCGCGAGAACGTCCGCTACCTGCCCACCGGCGGCAAGAAACGCATCTACATCATCGACGAAGTGCACCGTCTGTCCGGGGCGGCGTTTGACGCCCTCCTGAAGACACTGGAAGAGCCGCCGGAGCATGTGCTGTTCATCTTTGCCACCACCGAGCCGATGAAAGTGCCCGAGACAATTTTATCACGCACCCAGCGGTTCGACTTCAAGCGCGTATCATTGTCCGACCTGATCGGCCATCTAAGGCGCATCGCCGATGCCGAGAAGCTGAACATTGACGATGCCGCTATCGCGCTGCTGGCGCGCAAGGCGGATGGCTCGGTGCGTGATTCGCTGTCGCTGCTGGACCAACTGGCCGCGTTTGCAGGCGACGAGATCGGCGAAGCCGAGGTTATCGAGGCCCTCGGGCTGGTCGATCGCCAGTTTTTGTTCGATTTTACCAGCAGCATCGCCGCAAAAGAGAGCGCCAAGCTGCTCGAACTGGTGCGCCGAATATTCGACAGCGGTATCGACCCGCGTGATTTTGTCGCCGAGTATCTCGAACACCTGCGTGTCATACTGGTGCTGACCACCGATCCCTCCACGGGCGATATCCTGAATCTCAATGCCGCCGAGTTGGAGGAATACCAGCAGCAGGCAGAGAACTTCTCGGTCGGCGATGTTATCCGGCTTATGAAGATGGCCGCCGATCTGAATCGCGACCTCAAAGATTCCGGCCTCGATGAACGTTTGTTAATGGAGATGACGGCGGTCAAGATGGCTGAAATGGAGGCGACTGTTAAGTTTGAAGAGGTTCTTTCCATAATGAACCAAAACCCGGCCGGGGTCGCCCAGACTTCGCCGGACCTGTTCAACGGCGCTCAAAAAAAAAAGAGTAGCCCGGTAGCGGGCGGTTCATCCTCGGCATTACCCAAAACCCCTCCCCCGGTTTATTCGCGCTCGGTCAATATCGCCATTCTGAACAACGGCTGGGATAGTTTCATGGCGGTCCTTAAGCAAAAAAACCGGATGCTTGCCACCCAGTTGAGCATGGCTGACCTGACCGCCGCCAATGATAATCAGCTTACCCTGGTCTTTCCGTCGTCGGGCGAAGTGAACCGTCAGATTGTCCAGCGGGCGGAGAATTTAAGCTTGATTACCTCGGTCCTTCGAGAACATTTTAAAGCCAATATAAGTATAAGATTTGAAATTGACCCCGACAAACCGACCCCGATCCGGGCGACAGAAGAAAACAACGGCTCGAGCGTGGACCTAAAAAAACTGGTCGAAGAATCGCCGCGAATCCGCGAGTTGATGGAGAAAGTCAACGGCGAGATTATCGGCGTGAAAAAGATAAAATAACATTGCCGGAAAACAGCACAGGAGTTAGTGATGGCAAAAGGTGGATTGGGAAATATGATGAAGCAGGTTCAGCAGATGCAGGCCAAAATGCAAGAGATGCAGGCTGAACTTGAAAAGATGGAGGTCGAGGCCTCCTCCGGTGGCGGCATGGTAAAGGTTGTCGTCAACGGCAAACAGGATGTTCTGTCGATCACCATCGACCCGGAAGTGGTCGACAAGGATGATGTCGAGATGCTGCAGGATTTGATCCTGGCAGCCGTCAACCAGGCCAAACAGAAGGCTCAGGAAATTCAGGCGGAGCAGATGTCCGGTCTGACCGGCGGCCTTAATGTCCCCGGCCTGAACCTGCCCTTTTAACGGAGGTCGCGGCGTGTTTAAATCGGCCGAATCAGTCGAGCGTCTGGCCAATCGCCTGGCCCGCCTGCCGGGTATCGGGCGAAAGTCCGCCACCCGCCTGGCATTTCATATCCTGAAACTGCCCAAAGAAGAGGCATATGAAATCGCCGACATTATCCGCGAGGTAAAGGACAAGGTCGGCTTCTGTTCGATCTGTTTCAATATCTCCGAAACGGATCCCTGCCGCATCTGCTCCGACCCGAATCGGCAGCAGCAGGTGATCTGTGTCGTGGAAGAGACCTCCGACGCCGCCGCCATCGACAAGGCGGAAGGATTCCACGGTCTTTTTCATATCCTGGGCGGCCGTCTGTCGCCGCTGGACGGTATCGGCCCCGATGATCTGAAAATTAAGGGACTGCTGGCCCGGCTCACGTCCGACGAGGTGACCGAGATCATCATCGCCACCAACCCGAATGTCGAGGGCGAAGCAACCGCGATCTATCTGGCGAAACTTCTAAAGCCGATGGGCTTGAAAGTTACGCGGATCGCCCGTGGGTTGCCGGTCGGATCCGACCTTGAATACGCTGACTCGGTAACGCTCACACGCGCCCTTGAAGGCAGGCAGGAATTTTAGGCTCCAATGACAAAGTCCGGTGACCGTTCCAGCACCAATTTCCCCTTCTATCTGCTTCTGACCATATTCGGCCTCTACCTGGCCGCCCGTTTGGTGGGAGCGTACTTGTTTGACAACAACTGGTCGTTCACTCACTGGCAGCATTTGCCGCTCTGGTATCTGGTGCCGTCGGGTCTGTTCGTCGCGGGCATTGCCTGGCTGTTGCTAAAGCGTATTGACGCGGTGGCTGCCTTTTTCGCCGACCGCCGCAAAGCTCTGGTCGGTTCGGTGCTGCTGATGGCGCTACTGGTAATCTTCCAGTTCGATTGATTCTTGTACGGGGGCGGCAACTACACCGTGGCGCAGGTGGCCCAGACAGACACGATCATCCTTCGCTGGTTCGAATATGGTTCGCTACTTCTGGCATCAAAGGCCTTCAAGCTGCTCAGCCTGCTGGGAATTGAAGCGAATACCGCCGGCGTGATCGGCTGGAAATCGCTGACATTTGTCAGCGCCGGCTTGACTTTAATCGCCTCCCTGAAGATCGCCCGCGAGGCGACTGAAAGTAACGCTCTGCGCCTGCTCTATTTCCTGCTCATGTTCTTCGGTCCGCAGGCGGTGTTATACTTCGGGTTTGTCGGCCTTGAGCCGATGCTGGTCGCGGTGATCTACTGGTTCGCTCTGATCGCTTTCCGTCTTAACCGCAAGCTCACCACCAACCGTCTGCTGACGCTGTGGCTCGTGACGGCGATCGGGCTACTGGTTCATGTCAGTCTGGTTTTGCTTGTTCCGGCGATGCTGTTTGTTACGGCTCGTGCGCTACGACTGCGCACATCGATAGCGCTGGTCATTGCGTTAATCGCTTATGTCACCCTTCTGGCAATAGTCTTCGACAACGCCTCCGCAAATCTCGAATACGCCCGGCGTGTCCTGTTTCTCTCTGATGTGAACCTGCAGGAAGGTTACAGTCTTTTCTCGCCGCGCCATCTGGGTGATATTGCCCAGCTTCTGTTTCTCTTCGCGCCACAGCTACTGTTGCTGAAATACTTTTTCTACGGCAATCCGAACCGTGTCAACGCCGATGGTAATGTCATCACGACTATTCTGCTGATGACAGCCGGCGCGACCGTGATGGTTATTGTTGAACCTCTGCGAGGAATCGCCTTTGAGGCGCCGCGCCTGGCGGCATACCTGGCCCCGGTGGCGCTGACCATCTTCGCATATATAAACGCCTGGAAGGCGAATGACCGGATTAGGATTCGCCTGGCCGCAACGCTGGCAGTCGTATCGCTGGCGGTGACACTGGCTGTCCTGCCGTCGTATACTCGCATCGCTCTGGCCGATCCATATCTGACCGACTATCTCGACAAGAACGAGTATCACAATTTGGAGGGCTGCACTGCTTTCCGGGACGCCTATTTCTATAGGAAGCAACTCGATCCGGCCAACCGGTGGGAATGGTCGCTGTCCAGTCGCTCCCAGACGTTCATGCAATTGAAGGCGGCCAAAGAATACATCGCCGCCGAGATGTACTCGCAGGCGCTGACTATTCTCTATCGAGTCAAAACCGAACATCGTTTTCTTACTGAACCGCGGTATCTGATCGGCATTGTCCAGCGCAGCCTGAAACGATTTGACGCGGCTCGCCCTGAGATAGATACCTGTCTGCTGATGGACCCGTACAACCGCGACTTCCTCATCAGCGATTACCGCTACTACCGCGACGACCAAAACGTGGCCGAGGCGGTCCGCCGGGTGGAACTGGCGCTCGAGATTTATCCCGGCGACATCGACATGATGGTAGATAAGATGATCTTTCTCTATCGGGCCGGGGCATTCGACCGGGCCGAACCATTGGCGATGGAATTGGTCGAGAACGAACCGTCACAGGCCTACCCCTGGCTGATAAAGGGATTTATTGCGCAACAGCGGGGAAATGTCAGTGCAGCGATTGAATGCTACGAAACGTTCATCAGCCTCGCGCCGGAGGAGGCGGAAACGCCCCAGGTACGCAAGCAACTCAATCAACTTGTAGTGGAACGTCAGGGAAAAGCGAAAGACTAAGCCCGGCCTTCCAGACGGGCGAAGCCGTCCAGTGCCGCTATTTTGTACGCCTCACTTAGTGTCGGATAATTGAAAACCGTATCCACAAAATAATTAAGCGACCCACCGTGGGTCATCACCGCCTGACCGATATGAATCAGTTCGGTCGCCCGCTCCCCGACAATGTGAACCCCGAGTATCCGTCTTGACCTGGGGTCGAAGATCAGCTTGAGCATACCGTCGTGATCGTTGATGATCTGTCCGCGGGCCAGTTCGAAATAGCGGGCGATACCCACCTCGAATTCCTGCCCGGTCGCGCTCAATTTCTCCTCGGTCTCGCCGATCATCGAAACCTCGGGGATCGTGTAGATACCGAACGGCAGAAGAGTGTTGATACAACTGGTGTCGCCGGACTTGAACGCGTGAATCGCGGCCAGGCGGCCCTGATCCATGGAAACCGAGGCGAGCGAGGGAAAACCGATCACATCGCCGACCGCGTAGATATTCGGTACCGAGGTACAGTACAGATCGTTGACCTTTATCAGGCCGTGCTTGTCGGTCTCGATGCCGAGCTTCTCCAGTCCGAGACCCTCGGTGTTGCCGGTTCGTCCGGCGGCGAATAACAGCCTTTCGGAAACAACCCGGCGACCGCTTCTGGTGACCGTCACTACCTGACCATCCTCGACAAACGACTCCTTCGCCCCATCGCCGAGAACAAGGCTGACCCGATACTTGCGCATCAGGTAGGTCAGAGCGTCGGCGATTTCGCTGTCCAGAAAGGACATCAGCCGTTCCCGGTCGTCGACAATAGTCACCTTGGTGCCGATGTGAGCAAAGATCGAGGCATATTCGCAGCCGATCACACCGCCACCGACGATCGTTAAAGACTGCGGGACAACATCGAGGTCGATAATAGTCTCGCCATCATAAAAGTACCGAGCATCCCAATCGATGTTATCCGGGCGATACGGCCGGGTGCCGGTCGAGATTACGATCACCTCGCCTTTGATCTCCTGCTTTTCGCCGTCGGGGTTGACAACCACCACCGTGTTCGGATCGGCGATAGAGCCGGTCCCGTGGATCACTTCTATCCGGTAGCGGGACATGTTCTGCTGGATAACGTCCAGTTCCTGCTGGATCACCTGCCCCTTGCGATACATCAACTCTCTGACTGAAATATCCGACTTGACGCCGCCCATCAGGCCGTAGACGGAGCGCTGCCGCAAGCCCGAGATATAGAGCACCGTTTCACGCAGCGTTTTTGAGGGAATGGTACCGGTGTGAATACAGACTCCCCCCTGAACCGAGTGCCGCTCGATAATGGCGCTTTTCTTGCGCATTTTGGAGGCCTCGATCGCGGCCTTCTCTCCGGCCGGACCGGAACCGATTACGACCAGATCATATTCTTGTGCACTCATGTCGGATTGAACCCCTCAGAAATATCCTCACCAGTAAAGACAGGTAATACAGAACAGTTTGTCAACGAGATAGTTCCGCTATCGCTCATCATGGTCGGTGGCCGGCTCGGGCTGGAGCAGTCGTTCAAGCAGGTCGGCCATCTTCAGATGTTCCGCTTTTACTTTGTCCAGCGTCATTCCCGCCTGACGAAGCGAGCCGCCGAGACGGTCATCATGCTTTTGGACCACTGTCAGCGATTCCATCAGCGCGTTCAGATCGTCTATCAGGCGGCCACGTTCGGCGGTTAGACCGGCCGCGGCATAGATTGCCGCCACCGACGCCAGGAAACCGTAGAGAATACCGGGAGAGGTCGGGATTATTTTACGGTTTAGCGCGTACTCATAGTCGCCGTTGTCGTCGGCGGCTACCAATTGGTAGTAGACCGCTTCCGAGGGCAGGTACATCACCGCAAAATCGGTCGTGCCGTCACCCGGCCGCAGGTATTTATCACTGATATCGTCGATATGTTTTCTTATCGCCACCGAGAACGATTTCAGAGCCGCCTTTCTGTTATCCGGCCCGGCGGTTTCGTCGGTCAGACGGCGATAAGATTCCATCGGGAATTTTGAGTCTACCGGCAGAAGGCGGTCGGCGAGGCGAATCACGGCATCGACCCGCAGTCCATCGGGAAATTTGTACTGGGTCTCATAGGCCGTTCGAGGCAGTATCTGGGCTAGAATATTTTCCAGCCAGAGTTCGCCCAAGTTTCCGCGCAGTTTGGGCGGTTTCAACAGATCGGACAGCGACTGGATATTTTCGCCGATCGATTCGATTCTCTTTGTCTGATGGGATAGATGCCCCAGCCGATTTTCGATCTCGCCGATGACCTCCATGCGTCGGTCAAGGCTGGTGTTTCCTTCGGCCAACCGTTCATTGAGCAGCTTTGTGGCGCTGTCGAGCGATTCTCTAAGCGACACCAGCCCCTCCATCTGGCCGCTGACCAACTCTGATTTGAGCGTGGTCAGGTCCTTCTCGAGAGTCGATAGGGTGTCGCCGCGATTCTGACGCCGCCAGCTTACAAACAGCCAGACAGTCAACAACAGGTTGACCGGCACCAGGATTAACAGGACTATCGTCAACAGGTCCATACAGTCGCGATCACTCTAATCAGGCATCACCCGGCAGTCGTCGGCCGAGGGCAGGTACGGATTGAGGAGCGTCTTTTTCACTTTGATCGCAATTCGGTTCTTCTGCGCATCAAAGTACTCTTCCGAGGGGGATATTCCCCAGATATATTTCGCCATCAGCGTGTTGGTGGCGTAATCATAAACGCCCGCCTCGTTTTTATCCATCCTGATCCCGTAGCGGTATCCTTCATAGGGCGTTTCCCCCGGATACTGGCCCTCAAACAGCGGGGACCGGGTAGCCGCAAGGGCCGATTCTTTGGCAAAAAGAATATTGCCTGCCGGGGCGGTTGAATCACCCGATGAAAACTCGACCGAAAGCCAGTCGCCCTCCTCGGTGATCCGGACATCATCAATTTCGAGTACGACCTTGCCCTTGTCGAGTCTCCCCGGCTGGATATCGGCCTGCTCGTCCAGACGAGTGTTGACATATCGGTTGAAGTCACTCAGGAATTTTTCCCAGTCGGACTCGCCGACCGCCTTCAGGATCGCCTTTTTCGTGTCCGCGCGCGCCATAGCCGTAAGAGCGTCAAACTTGCCGGACAAATCCATATATAGCCGGAAAAAACCGTCTACTCCCAGCACTTCGACCAGGTAGCCGGTGAAAAGCCCGGCCACCGGGTAGGCGATCCCGGAGCCGACCTGTTGCTCAAAACCGGTCATGGTCAGCATCGAGTCTATCTCGACAATCTTCTCTCGGTAAAGATAGCCGCCCAGCGCCTCCAGCGAGGCCGGGGCTTTGCCCCAGCGGCCGCCGAGATGAACGGCGATACCTTCTCGCAGAATCGGCATCGTATACAACGGCAGTTTCCTCAAACGGAAGTTCACCAGCAGGTGCGACAGCTCATGGTAATGCGGGAAAAAAGCCGAGATGACGTCATCCGACGGCAGGTCGTAGGTCCCCTTAACGAGGAAACCGGTGATGTTTTTCACGCGGTAATCGGAATCACAGAAAAAGTAATCGATCTTTTTCTGTCGCAGAAGTTCCAGATCGTCGTCGGAAATTTCCAGAACCCGGGCGGTCTCCTCCACAAACTGATCGGCCTGCGCCAGCGCAATGTCGTTCAGTTGTTCGATAATATCCGGATGCACGTTCAGCCGGAAGTATTTCGTTTCGTAGACCGGCCAATCGCGGCAATAGTAGTCCTGAGGATAGATCAGCCAGCAATGGTTGCTGTCGTTGTATGCGTAATAATCGTGCGACACCAGATTCCCGTAAACGACCGTGGAAAACTCCAGCACTGAGTAGCCGTCGTCGGAAAGGTGCCGGACTTTTTTTACCGGCGGCTGCAGATGGTTTTTCATCACCTTCAGGTCCCGGAC
>DAOWIC010000025.1 GCA_030641085.1 Calditrichota bacterium | reverse complement strand
GTCACTGGCGGCGGTGAAGAAAGTTTTTTCGCGGCCGGTTATCGCCAAGCTGTCGCCCAATGTGACTTCAATTGTTGAAATCGCCAAAGCAGCCGAGCAGGGGGGTGCGGACGCTTTTTCGGTGATAAATTCGCTGGTCGGGACCACGATTGATATCGAGACCTGGCAGCCGCGCCTGACTAACAACCGCGGCGGTCTCACCGGGCCGGCCATAAAACCGGTGGCGCTGGCCATGGTTAACGCTGTTCACAGCAACTCTTCGCTGCCGATTATCGGTATCGGCGGGATTGCCTGTGCCGCCGACGCTGTTGAGTTTTTCCTTTGCGGCGCAACCGCGGTGCAGGTGGGGACCGCACTTTTCATCGAGCCGGATGTGCCGGTCAAAATAGCCCGCGACCTGAAGGCGTATCTCAAACGTAAAGGGCTTGATTCCATTAATGATCTTATCGGGAGGGTGAGGAAATACTGATGGGTGCCTTAGATAAACTGAAAAAGATACAGGAAAAGAACAAGTCTATGATCTGTCTTGGACTTGATCTGGACCCGAAGCGCATGCCGCCGGATTCCGGGAAGTCGATCAAGACGATGTTTGACTTTGCCTTGCGCATTATCGATCAGACTTCGGACATGGTCTGTGCCTACAAGCCGAACATGGCTTTTTACGAGAGCCGCGGCCCCGAAGGTCTGTCGCTGCTGCGCTCAATAGTCGAGCGGATGCCCGAAGATATGCCGGTGATTATTGACGGCAAGCGAGCCGATATCGGCAATACCGCCTCGCATTACGCCGAGGCACTGTACGAAAAGCTGAACGCTACATGGGTGACGCTGAACCCGTACATGGGCTATGATTCGATGCGTCCCTTCCTGGAATACAAGGATCGCGGTGTGTTCGTTCTCTGCCTGACGTCAAACACCGGCTCAAAGGATTTCCAGCATCTCGATGTGGGCGGCAAGCCGCTTTATCGCGTGGTGGCCGAAAAGGTCGATTTCTGGAACAAGGACGACAACTGCGGGCTGGTCGTGGGCGCCACCCAGCCGGAAGAATTGAAAGATATGCGCGAGGTGGCTCGGGATATGCCGCTATTGATTCCGGGCGTGGGCGCACAGGGAGGATCGCTGGAAAAAGCGGCTGTCTACGGAACAGCCAATTTCAAGAAGCTGGCGATGATCAATGTCTCCCGGTCGGTCTTGTATGCCTCCAGGGACGCGGATTTTGCCGAGCGTGCCCGGGAAGAGCTGGTGAAGCTGAACGGAGTTGTCAACGCGCTCCGTTCGGGTGAGCGGACGCTGGAGGACGTGGATGCCCCGCAGCGAGAAGCTGCCGAACAACCGCAGGCAACCCCGGCCGGGCCGCCTCCGGACCAGCAGCCGCCTCCGCAGCAACCGTCGGCGGGTCAGCAGCAATCACAGGAGCCACGCGAGCAGCGCCGCGACGACGGTCAGCGCAACGACGGGCGTCGTGACAATTACGGCAACAACAGGCGGCACAACAACCGTCCCCGTCATCAGGGGAACCGGCAGAACAACCAGAACCAGCGCAATCACCAGGGCCAGCAGAACCCGCAGAATCGTGGCGATAGTTCCGATCGACATTAGACGACTGAATTGCGCCGTCCGGTGCCGAATTGAAAAAGCCCATCCATTGGATGGGCTTTTTGTATATGAATAACCGATTATGGTCGACTGTTAGATGTCGAATTTGCCGGTATACTTGTCGGTGTGAGTCGGCGTTACTCTAATATGGTAGGGCTTGGCCCAGGCTTTCATCTCGTCCTCGGCATAGGTGGCGACATCTTCGGCGTAGATCAGGCCGACATCATTGACAGCCTCGAGGAAATAATAGGTCCAGGCTCCGTTCTCAAGAGTCGGAGCATCATAGGAACTGCTCTTGTCCGACGCGGTTGCCATCATCGTACCGTCTTCGCAGTCATCGTGGAAATCGCCGACGACGCAGGCATCGATAGTAAGCAGCTTCTTGGTGCAGTTGGCGCCGTTGAATATGTTCATCACGTAACCGTGGGTAACATAGTAGAGGTCGGTCGAGATCAAGGCCGAGCCTGCCGTTGATCGGCCACCGTGTCCGGAGTAGCAGAAAGCAATCTCGTCGCCGGGATCGGCGTTGGAGACCAGCCACTGCAGGCCGGCGGTGATGTTATCGGCGGTAGCGTGCAGATCAAGATCCATCATGACGGTGAATCCTTCACCCTGCAGCATAGCCTTCATTTCAATCGCATCGTCATCGCAGTACTGCAAGTCGTTGATGGTGCCTTCATAGTCGGAGATGCCCACAACATAGGCATACTTGTGAGGCGGGTTTGGGTTCGGATCGTCACTGAGTGTGTCGGGCGGCGGCGGCGGCGGTTTCTTGTCAATCATGTTGACCAGCGGAGCCTTCAGTTCGTAGTTGATCCGGACCGCCTCGGGGCGAGTCTCAATAAACTGAGGTCTTTCCGTGAACGCGATGGTCTGCTGCGTCGAGTTGTCCGGAGCAGTCGTGACTGGCGATTCACTGCATCCGAAGAACGTCAACAAGAGTCCACCGAGAACGAGCATGGTGAGAAGTCGTTTCATACTCCTGTCCTTCTTCTTGGGGTTTTTGGGGCCTCATTTGTGATTAACTGCGAGCTTAAAAATACTAATCAGTCCTCTTTTAAACAATATAAAAACATCGTTTTTTGTGAAGGAACAGACACGTATTAGCGCGCCCAATGCGGCTTTTCGGCGACGAGCATGGTTACGAATCGCTCGAGCGCGAGGCCCCGGCGATCATAAATGCGGAGTAATCCGTTAACGTCTACCAGCTTAACTCATATAGCAGGAGCGAGTAGATGAGCCGGTCGTGAAATTCGCCGTTGAAGAAATAATGATTGCGGAGTCGGCCATCGAGCTTAAAGCCCAGCGACTCCAGAAGTGCGGGCGTACCGGCGTTGAAGTCGGATGTTTCGGCGCAGACTTTATTCAGGCCGCGATTGCGAAACAGGTACTTAACGAGAAGCTTCAACGCTTCCGTACCGTAACCATTGCGGCGTTCGTCCGGGTCGATGATCAGTCCCAGGCTGGCCGAACGATTGAGCGGATTGTAATCATAGAACGAAATTTTGCCGACCGGCATTTTATCCTCAATGCGAACGACGGTGAAATGCTGTCGGTCGATGGAACTCTCCCACTTCTTGAATGATTCCGCAGCCTGGGCAGGGGTCTTGATCGTCAGCGGCCGGGCGCTCAGTGTTTGCGGCTCGGACTGCAGAGTCCAGTGGTAGGTGGCGGCGTATTCTTCCGGTACGGTCGGTCTGAGGAAAACTTCCTTGCCGATCAATGACGGAACAGCGGCGAGCGATCTTCTTTCTTCGGCCATTTTTTATCCTTTCGGATAATGGTTCAGCGCGGGCGTCAAGCCGTGGCGCCGGTATCTCTAAACGTTTTCTTATAAAGCTCAAGGGCCTCTTTGACAGAGTTGATAGCGTCGATGCGGCCGTGCAGGTTGTCGACGATGACTTCTTTGTGCTCCAGAATTTTGTAGTCCTCGAAAAAGCGACGCAGCTCCTTAGGTATCTCAATAATGCCCAAAAAGCCGTTTTCAATATCTTCGCCGGGACAAACATCGTGGCAGGGATTGGTCACATTCCCTCCAGATTAATTATTTAGCGCATTATATAACTCGCCCGCGCCGTTGGCAAAGTTTTTTTAGCCCTCCCGCGGCCGACTGGGTAGTTGACAAGGCCGCGATAATCCTGTTAAATGAAGTATGCGCAAACCAGTATTATTCTTGATTGCGATTGCCCTGCTTTACGTGGTGCCGTCGCTGATACTCGAGGCAGTCTACGGCCCGTCGTACGGTTTTCTGTCCGGGGAGGATTGTTGGGTACCGGATGGCCAGGGGGGATGGGTCGAGCATGGCAGCCCCGTCGATCCGCCGCCAACTCAGCCGAGTGTCGGGGTGCCGATCATGGTCAGGTATATTCCCATCTTCCTGCCGACACTGCTTCTGATTCTGTTTATGTTCACCCCTTTGTCGAGAAAACTGGAGAGCAGGCCGGCTGTTGCCGACGCCCCGTCGGATGACTCAGCGGTCGAGGAAAACAGCGACCCCGACCGCCTGTCATAATTTCCAGCGGGATCCCATCAATCTACCAGCTTCTTCAGCGCCATCGAGGAGAGTAAACTCAGGAGCTTTGTCGCCCACTTTCAGTTCGGGGCCGACCAGTGTCAGCGGATTGCCACCCATGGTGACAGCATTGGCACGTTCCATTGTTGGTTCCTTTTCGATTATTTGACCTGCGTTTGTTAGTAGTCTGTAAAATCTCACAACAGGTTTAGGTCGCGAAGGTTCACGCCAAAATGTCCGGCGACTGATTTCTTCCGCTTTGACGGTGTTTGAGAGCAAATATCGCTTGATTGATGAACGATTATAGGTGAGATTATCAATGAAGAGGGCTGGGGCGGATGGCTGTATCCAGCCGGAAAGGAGTAACCATGGCAGACAATAAAGGTTGTGCCAGACCGACCGGCCGTGTGTTGGGGGAAGAGGTCGATGAGACCGATCCGAAAGAGACGGCTGGAAAGGAGGAACCGAAAGTGGTGGTAAAAGTTGGACACAAAGCGCCCGATTTTGAAGCGCCGGCCTATCTGAAAGGGGAGTTCACCAATGTCAAGCTCTCCGACGCGCTCGGTCATTGGGCTATGCTATGTTTTTATCCGGGCGATTTCACCTTCGTCTGACCGACAGAATTGGCAGCGGTCGCTGTCGCGCACAAAGAGTTGACCGATCTCGATGTAAAGGTAATGGCCTGTTCAGTTGATTCGACTTTTGTTCACAAGATTTGGGATGAGGAAGAGTTGTCCAAGATGGTGCCGGGTGGGATACCCTTTCCGATGATCGCCGACGGTGGCGGGCATCTCGGTCGTGTTTACGGTGTGTACGATGAAAACGCCGGCGTTAATTTCCGGGGACGGTTTATTATCGATCCCGATGGCGTGGTGCAGGCGATGGAAGTCATGACACCGCCGGTGGGGCGTAATCTAAAGGAGACGATCCGGCAGATCAAGGCGTTTCAGCATGTTCGCGCCACCAAGGGCGGCGAGGCTACACCCGCCGGATGGGAACCGGGAGGACTGACACTTAAACCGGGGCCGAACCTGGTTGGCAAAGTCTGGAAAGTTTGGAAACCGACTGACTGATCTCTATTGAAATAGATTTGATTTCTAAATCCGGGTCTCGCATGAGGCCCGGTTTTTTTTAACGTCGGCCTACTTCACAAACCGGGTCGGGTCGGTGATGGCGCCGTTGAGGGCCGAGGTGGCGGCAGTGGCCGGTGAACAGAGATAGACCTCAGCATCGATGGCATTGAACGCCTTACCGAAGGCGCCGTTGGTTGTCGCCAGCGCCCGTTCGCCCGGCGCGAGATACGACTTCTCGTCCAAGCTCTGCCAGCAGCCGGGGTGCATCACAATCGCGCCCGCTTCGATGAAGACACGGATCAGACCTTTCTTAAGTGCCTCCAGATAGATTGAGCGCGAGCCGGGGTAGATTAACAGTCGGCATTCCGGGTTGAGCTTGCGGCCCTTGAGGATATCCGCCGCAATCCTCAGATCGTCGAACCGACCGTTGGAGCAGGTACCGAGGACAACCAGTTGGACCGACATGCCCTCGAGGTCGGCCACAGGGCGCACGTCCGGCGACTTGCCGGATTTGAGCAACTGGGGCGCGAGGTGATCGATGTTGATCTGGTACAGGCCCTCGTAGACAGCGTCACGGTCGGCGATCACGGCGCTATAGGCGGTCATTGTGCGACCGGTAAGATAGCGACGCACGGTGGAATCAAAGGGACAGACAGCCGCCCGGGCACCAAGATCGAGCGCGAGATTGGCCAACGTGAAACGCTCACTGACGCTCATATGCGAGACCGCGCGGCCGTAGTATTCGATAGCCTTCCCCTTGATATCAACCTCGGCCAGTTGCTTCATAATCGACAGGGCGATATCCTTGGCGTATACACCACGCGCGCGACGGCCGTTGATATCGATTCGCACCGTCGTCGGCACCTTAAATTCCAGCCGTCCATCAACCCATACCGAGGCCGCCTGTTTGATTTCGATGCCGGTGGCGATTGCCGCCAGACAACCGTAGGATGTCGCGTAATTATCGGTGCCCACCACCAACTGGCCGGGCAGCACCTGGCCCTTTTCAATCGCGACCTGGTGGCAGGAACCCTCGGAAATATCGAAATAGTTTTTGATCCCCTGGCGTTTGACAAACTCGCGCACTATTTTGGTCGTGCCGGCGGAATTGGCGCCGTTCTCCGTCGGACAGGTGCCGGGGGCGATCATGATTTTGTTCGGGTTCCAGACATATTCGCTGCCGGACCGACGGAACTGTTCAATCACCTGGCCGGTGTTACTGTGGGAGACAATCAGGTCCGGTTCAATCGACAATGTTTGACCGATCTCGACCTTCTCTTGATCGACAATGCGAGCGATGATCTTTTGCGCCACCGTCTGCTCGCCGTAAAGCGACGAACTTCCGGCCTGCAGTTTCAAGCCGGGGAAGTTCAACTCGAGTTGCTCGAGCTTCAAGAACGCCGGTTTTTCTTTAATGCCGTATCGCCGCCGCCAGTTGTAAAACGCCGCTTTGGAGATACCCAACTCCAGCCCGCACTTGTCATCGTCGCCAAAGCGCTCCCAGAGATTCTGGATCTCCTTCTGCGAAAACTTGGGCAACGAATGTTTCGGCACGCCCTTCTTGCGCCGCCAGTAGGCAACCAGATAGGCCGGTACCCCGCCCAGACGCTCGCCGATCTTTTCATCGGTCTTGTAAAGCTTCTGGAGCTGGAGAAGTTCAGCTTTGGTGGGCGTCTTCTTGCGCGGGCTCATAATTTGGCGAACTCCGATCTCATCGCTTCATACACCGGTTCCAGGGGAACCGAGACAACGTCGGTCTTGCCGATAATCGGCATGAAGTTGGTGTCGCCTTGCCAGCGGGGAACCACATGCATGTGAAGATGTCCGGGAATGCCCGCACCGGAGCTTCGCCCGAGATTCATGCCCAGATTGAGTGACCCGGGTTTGAGCGTCTTTTTCATTATGGTCACGGTGTGGCGGGTTAACTCGAAAAACTCGATCGATTCCTCGGTCGTCAGTTTTTCAACCTGGCCGACATGACGGTTAGGCACGATCAAAGTATGTCCGGAGTTGTAGGGAAATTTATTAAGAATAACGAAGCACTTGTTTCCACGATAGAGGATAAGGTTCTTTATCGAATCCTTCATCCTCTGGCGCTTGCAAAAAATGCACCCCTTCTCTTTTTTCCCAAGTACAAAACCGGCCCGCCAGGGCGCCCAGATCATTTTATCAGCCATAACACCATATTATATAAAAAAATAGACGATTCACAAATAATACGACAGCGCTATCTACGTCTGCCCTAGAAGATAATGCATTCTAACGCCTTACAAAAGCGCCGATTTAAAAAAGATTTTGCCGGCCCAAGCTGGAGTCGCACGTTGCGTCGTAACCGCTTGGTGATTAGTGTATTACACGGCCTGACTGGTCGCCGGTGGCCGGTCCGGCCCGTTCTGAGTCGGTATCACCTTGCGGATATGGCCGGTTGTGCGTGCGCCTGCCCGATCTTCGGCCTGGAGGCCGGTTCGGATTACGGGATGGATTCATCCCGGGCAATGGTTGCTGTTGCTCTGGACTGCGTTCAATGCGACCGACAGCACGAACAATAGACCGAGCAAATGGGCCAATTTTAAACTTGCTCGAAATTTCAACATACCCTAACGTATGCTCGAATTAATCCTAATTAAAACCTACACAGCTTGCCTGGGTACGGGAGGTATGATGAAGCGCACAGTAATATTATTGGCGGTGATGGTGCTTGTTCTGGCAGCATCCGCCTCGGCGTTTGACGGAGAGCGCAGGGGATTTGTTCTTGGCGGCGGGCTCGGTTTCGGGCCGGTGGCCAAGGTGAGTATTGACGACTTCCCTGCAGATGATTACGACAAGAGCGGGCTGGCGATAAATTTCATTATCGGCTATGCTTGGGATGAGCAGAATATGATCGTCTTCTTGCGTGATGGTATTATCTACAGTGAGGATTTCGATCTTGGCACGACCACCAAGTCGATCAGTATCGTTCAGGGATTCAGCGGTGTCGGCTACTACCACTATTTCGGTCCGGTCGGAAAATCGTTCTTCATTACCGGCGGTATCGGAGTGCAGGACTGGAGCTCGCTGGATGAGGATGTCGAGAGCAATGATGTCGGCGGCGGTTTCCTGGTGGGAGGCGGCTACGAGTTTGCCCGCCATTGGCAGGTATACGGCAGCCTGTCCTTTGGCAAGACCAGCTACACCGATCCGTTTTTTGGAGAAATAGACTATAGCCATACACAACTCATGTTCACGATCTCTGCCGTAGCATTTTAATCAAACCGATTCAAGACAGAGCCGGATTGAGAAATCAATCCGGTTTTTTTGTGTCCAGATTGTCTCACGGCGTCTGTGTCCTCAGGCTGGTTCTTGTTTGAGGATCGAGCAGTCAATTTGCCGCTTGCCATTGTGGATTTCTGATGCTATGTTATGGGCGAATTACCCCTGATCAATCTTTCACCTGTACGCGCAAGGATACGTGAAACGAGTAATGCTATCGGCAGTGATGCTGATCTTTCTGCTGGTCTCATCGTCATCGGCGTTTGACGATGAGCGTCAGGGCTTTGTGCTCGGGTTTGGACTCGGTTTTGCACCGATGGTGAGCACGGCTCAATCCGGCTCTCACCTGTCGAATGCCAGCCCCGGTATCAGCGTCAGTTTTTTGGCGGGATGGGCCTGGAATAATAAGAACATGATAGCATTCCTGCACGATGGGGTATTATATCGAGATGAAGAATCTTGGAGAGGGACTCCGGGTGAGGCCAAAGTAATTGGTCAGGGGTTTACTGGCGTCGGCTATTACCACTTTTTCAGACGATACATGAAAAGCTACTTTCTGACGGGCGGGATAGGAATTCAGGACTGGACCTATTACGACACGGAAGAGGCGAGTAACGATTTCGGACCCGGCATCCTGATCGGAGGTGGCTATATGTTCCGGCGTCACTGGCACTTCTATGGCAGTCTTTCATCCGGGATCAGCTTTGCTCCCGACACTGAGGGAGAGTATACTCACGTGCAGATGTCATGTGGTGTTTCAGTAATGATGTACTGACGGGTATATCGATAAGTCCCGCCGGATTGAGAAATCAATCCGGCTTTTTTGTGCCCCGCAGGCGCCGCCTCAGTTTTAGTTGAATCCACCACGCCGACGGCTTTATTTCAACCATGAACTCCGATTCGTTACCTCGGCTCGATCTTAGGTCAGATGATACCCGCGCCATGCTTGTGCCGTATTGCCGCCTGCAGCCGGGTGATATCTGGCATGATCCGCTGGGTCGGCACACGGTCGGCTGCGGCGATGCTGTCGATGCGGTTTTCGTGCAGGAACTGGTCGGCGTCGAGCGCCCCTGCCTGGCGATTCACGACCCGCCCTACAATCTGGTCACGTTCCGGCGACAATTGGTCGATGAATTTGTCGCGTGGTGCCGTCGCTGGGTGGACGTCACCCGGGAACTGCTTGCCAGCGACGCCGCGCTCTATGTCTGGCTGGGGGCGGACCAGAACGATCATTTCCAGCCGCTTGGGCAGTTTATGGCGATGATGGCGGCCACGGAGTTTAAGTCGCGTTCGTTTATCAGCATGCGCAACCAACGCGGCTACGGCACCCGGAAGAACTGGATGGCGGTGCGGCAGGAACTGCTCT